>JAYUOR010000260.1:0-1749 GCA_043760765.1 Planctomycetota bacterium
GTGATCTCCAAACGTGGCGTTGGAGCCTTGCCCATTTCGTACAGCGCGAGCCCCGCTCCCCCGGCGACGAGAAGCGCGATCAGCGATATCCAAAGTGCATTGCGCGAATGTCGCGTCGGAGCAATGGCTGGCGGCGCGGACGGCTCGACCGTCTTCTCGCGCAGTGTTTCACGTTCCGACCCAGCAGCAGCCTCCGGCGCCGCGGGCGTGTCGAGCAGCGTTTCGCGCTGCGCATCGAGTATGGTCGCAGGCATGGCCCTCGCCGGCGGCGTCGAACCCATGCTCGCCACACGGATCTTCTTCAGCGTGTGCGCCGGCGGCGGAGAAAGCAGGCCGGCGCCCGCATTGGCCTTGCCCGATTCCTGATCGGACAAGGATGTCGTGCGGCCGCCCAGAAAGTTCTCGAGTTCGCGCACGAGTTCGTTCGCGTCGGCGTAACGCCCGGCAGGATCGCGTTCCGTACAGCGCTTGAGGATGCGCAAGATGCCCTTGGAAAGATCCGGTCGCAGCTTGCGCACGTCCGGAAAAGGCCGGTGGCAGATCGCGTAGCTGATCTGATGCTGCGTGCCCGGGCTCACTGCGGTCTCGCCGGCCAGCAGAAAATACAGCGTCGCGCCCATGGCCCAGATATCCGTTGCAGGACCGACCGACTTCGGATCCTCCCATTGCTCCGGCGCCATGAAGACCGGCGTGCCGATCGCGCCCAAGGTCATCATCGGCGCGTCCTCGGCGCCCTCGAGCGCTTTGGCGATGCCGAGGTCGGCGAGCTTCACCTCACCCTCCTTCGACACTAGGATGTTCTCCGGCTTGATGTCGCGGTGCACGACGACCGACTTGTGCCGGTGCGCCCTGGCTAGGCCCTTCGCGGCACCGAGCAGGATCGTGACTGCTTCCGCCTCGTCCAGCGGCCCCTTGCGCAGCACGCGATCGCGCGCCGTTTCACCGTCGACAAACTCAAGGATCAGATAAGTGAGACCGTGTTCGCGGCGCAGTTCGTAAAGCCGGATCAGATTGTCGTGCGTGAGTTCCGCGGCCAGCCGCGCCTCGCGCCGGAAGCGCGCCTCGAACTGCTCGTCCTCGGCGACCAGGCTGGGCTTCAGGCACTTGACCGCGACGTCGATCTCGAGTTCGAGGTGTCTGCCACGATAGACGGCACCCATCCCGCCCTGGCCGATCTTGGCGTAGAGCACGGCCGGCGTGAGCACCTTCCAACCGTCGACGTCGGGCACGCCGCGCAGCATCGAGTCGTCGGACAGCGGGCCGGGTGTGGGAGCGGCGTGGCTCATGCAAATGGGTGGAAGAGCATAACGCCCGGCGAGGTGGGTCGTCGCGCGGGACGTGTCGCGGCTCGATCCGACAGGAGTCCGGGACCGGAACGGAATTGCGACTTTGTCGGACCCCCGACGGCCTCGCAACCCGCGGGCTGGTGCGACAGCCTCAATTGCGCCGGCTTCAACGCTTGCCCGCGGGCGAAAGCGGCGGGGTCGAGGCTGGCTCGGTACCGACGAACCAAGAACGATTGTCGCCGATGCTCGAACTTGGCGGGTCGCGTGGAGTGGATCGCGAATGCCGTCCCGCGGAATCCTAGGGTCGTGTCGTCGGCACGCCGCGCTGGGAGACAACGCCGCTCGACGCGTGCGGGGGTGAACGCGTAAAGTCCGCGCGGTGGACAATCTCTCCCAAGCCCTCGCCCGCCTTGAGCGTTGCGTGCAGCAACGCACGTGGGAGTCGATCGAGACCGACGGGATC
>JAYUOR010000261.1:0-1748 GCA_043760765.1 Planctomycetota bacterium
GATCACGCGGTGAAATACCGTGCCGTCGTAAAAGCCCTTCTCGGCGAGTTTCACGAAGTTCTCGACGTGTCCGGGAGCCTTGTCGGGGAAGAATTCGACGGTCATCGGACCGGAACTGGTTTCGATGAGCGCCGTCACACCTTGGAGAGCTTTGGTCATTGAGGATTTTCTTTGAAAAGGCCAGATCACTTGGGCGTTGCGAGGATGACCGTGGCTTTCACGATCTTGACGGGGTCGAGCGGCCGATCGCTAGCGGTCGGTGTGGAGGCGATCAAGTCGAGCGTGTCGTAGCCACCGATCAATTTGCCGAACGCGCTGTACTTGCCGTCGAGTCCGGGATTCTGGGCGTGCATGATGAAGAACTGGCACGAGGCAGAGTTCGGATCGTCGACACGCGCCATGGACAAGACACCGCGCTCGTGGTGCTTGGCGTTGAATTCCGCATTCAGCTTGCGCGGCCCGTTGCCGCCGCCCGTGCCGGTCGGATCGCCGCCCTGGATCATGAAGCCGCGGATGACGCGGTGAAATGTCGTGCCCGAATAGAAGTTCGTGTACGACAGATCGAGGAAATTCCGCACGTGGTTCGGCGCGACGTCGGGCCAGAACTCGACGATCATGTCGCCGCGATTGGTCTGCAGCATCACGTTGTATTTCGCGAGGTCGGCGAGCGGCACGGACTTGCCGTCCATGAAGTTCAGCCCCGGCACGCAAGGCACGAGCATCTTCACGCTGACCGGCTTGTCGTCGCCGATGCCTGAGGCGTAGACGATCTGAAAGTCTTTCTCAGCCTTCAAATACGGGCCGAGATCCAGGTTCGCGGTGATTTTCGCGCCTTCAGGCAGCGACATCGAGCCCTTGTCATCGCGTTCGGCGATGGCTTTGCCGTCGACGATGAATGCCGCCGGGGTCAAGAGCCAGCCGGAAACCACTGTGCCGCCGACGGGCGCGGTCAACTCGATGTGCATGTTGAAGGCAGCGCCCGCGAGGCGGCTCGTCGGAGCGTTCCACTTGATCTCGAGGCTGCCGGCAGGCGCACTCGCCACACTGGAGCTTGCAAGACCAAACGCGCACAGCGTCGCCAATAGGACCGAGACGATTGCAATCGTGATTCTCATGCTTTCTTGTCTCCGTCCCACTTGTAGAAGCCCTCGCCGGTCTTGCGGCCGAGCTTGCCTTCCTTGACCTTCTTGCGCAGCAGTTCGGGAATCGCGAAAGCCGGTTCCTTGGGATAGCGCTTCACCCAGCCTTCGATGATCGCAAGCGTCGTGTCGAGTCCGACGTAGTCCGTAAGCGTGATCGGCCCCATCGGAAATCCGCAGCCAAGCTGCATGGCGGCGTCGATGTCTTCCTTCGCTGCGTCGCCGCGCTCGAGCATCATCAGCGCCTGGGCCATGTACGGCACCAGCAGGCGATTGACCACGAAGCCCGGCGTGTCCTTGCAGGCGACCGGCGTCTTGGCGCAACTCTCGCCGAAGGCTTTCGCGGCCGCGAAGGACTCGTCCGAGGTCTGCTGAGTGCGCACGACTTCGACGAGCTTCATCAGTTGCACGGGATTGAAGAAGTGCAGGCCGACGACGCGATCGGCGCGGCCGGAAACCGCGGCCATCTCGCCGATCGAAAACGACGACGTGTTCGAAGCCAAGATCGCGGAAGGTTTGCAGAGTGCGCCGAGTTCCTTGAACAGCGCGAGCTTGATCGGCAGGTCTTCGATGATCGCTTCGACCACGAGGTCGCAATCGGCGAGCGAT
>JAYUOR010000262.1:0-4332 GCA_043760765.1 Planctomycetota bacterium
GATCCCGAGATCGACGCGCGCGAAGCCCAGAGCGAAATGGCCTTCCGTATGCAGTCGAGCGTTCCGGAAGCAACTGATGTTTCCGGCGAGAAGGCCGAGGTGTTCGAACTCTACGGGGAGAGCGCGCGCACGCCGGGCACCTACGCAGCGAATTGCCTGCTCGCGCGTCGCCTGCTCGAACGCGGCGTGCGCTGCGTACAGCTTTTCCATCAGGGTTGGGACCAGCACGGCGGCCTGCCCGGCGGTATCGCGACGCAATGCCGCCAGACCGATCAGGCGTCCGCGGCGCTGGTCACGGACCTCAAGCGGCTTGGCCTGCTCGACGACACGCTGGTTGTCTGGGGCGGCGAGTTCGGTCGCACGGCCTACTGCCAGGGCAAGATGACCGCGACCGATTACGGCCGCGATCACCATCCGCGCTGTTTTTCGATCTGGCTCGCGGGCGGCGGCGTCAAGGGCGGACAGGTCTACGGTAAAACCGATGACCATGGCTACAACATCGTCGAGAACGCCGTGGACGCGCACGACTTGCACGCGACCATGCTCGCGCTGCTTGGGATCGACCACGAACAACTGGTCTTCCCCTCCCAGGGCCGCTACTTCCGGCTGACGGACGTCTCCGGAAAGGTTGTGCCCGCGATCATGGCTTGAGCGCGGGACCTCGTTCGCGCGCGGGATTGTTAGGCTCTCCGCGTGCAAAAATCCCTCGCCTCGATCGTCCTTCTGTCCGTCCTCTTGACCCCATCGATCCGCGCGCAGGAAGCGCGCTCGATCTTCGACGGCAAATCGCTCGCCGGCTGGGAAGGCGAGAGCGGTTTCTGGTCGGTCGAGAACGGCGACCTGGTCGGCCGCTCGACGGCAGCCCATCCCTTGCCGCACTCGACCTGGCTGTTGTGGCGCGGCGGCGAAGTCTCCGACTTCCGCCTCGATCTCGACTTCAAATTGACCGGCGGCAACTCGGGCGTGCAGTTCCGCAGCCGCGACCTCGGAAAATTCCAGGTTGGCGGGTATCAGGCGGACCTCGAAGACGGCCCGAGTTGGTCAGGTTGCATGTACGAGCAGGAAGGCCGCGGCGTGTGCGCGCAGCGCGGACAATCCGTGTTGTTCAACGCCGACGGCACGACGACCGTGCTCGACGTCGCCGACGGTGCGAAGCTGCTCGAGCAAGTGCACGCGCGCGAATGGAATCACTACACGATCGTCGCCCGCGGCGCGTCGATGTCTTTCGCGATCAACGGCGTGCCGATGACGACGGTCACGGACCTCGACCCAAAGCGTTTCGCGGCAAAGGGCATCCTCGCGCTGCAATTGCATCAGGGCCCGCCGATGGAAGTGCGCTACAAGAATATGCGCCTGACCGATCTCACGGGGAAAGCGAGTGCTGCTGCGGCCGACGATTCGAACACGCCGAAGTGGATCTGGCCGCGCGCGCAATCGAATCAGGACAAGGAAGCCTTCTTCGAGCGCCGCTTCGAGCTGGCCAAGGCGCCGCGCAATGCGAAGCTCAGCGGTTGCGCGGACAACGAACTCGAGGTTTCGATCAACGCAGCGTCCGTGCTCGATCACGACGATTGGGCAACGCCCGTTTTCGTCGACGTGGCGAAACAACTGCAGGCCGGCGCCAACGTGATCTCCGTGCACGCGAAGAACGACGGCGGTCCCGCGGCGATTCAGTTGGCCCTCGACCTGGAATTCGAGGACGGATCGCATCAACGCATCGTCACCGACACTTCATGGATGTGCGCCGATGGGCCGATCAGCGCACCGGCCGCGGGCGAAACGAAGATCAGGCCCTGGACCAAAGCCGTCAGCGTCGGCGCTCTGGGCACAGGCGTCTGGGGCATCATGCCCGCGCCGGAGAAATACGACGCGCCGCGCGCGCTGGCCGCCGAGGAAATCGTCGCGCCCGCTGGCGTCAAGGTCGAGCTGGTCTACAGCGTGCCGCGCAAGAGCGAGGGTTCCTGGGTCTCGATGTGTTTCGACGATCGCGGCCGAATGATCGCCAGCGATCAATACGGCTCGTTGTATCGAGTGACGCTCGATCATGGCGTGTGGCAGAAGACCGAACGGCTCGATCTGCCGATCGGCAGCGCGCACGGCTTGTGTTTCGCTTTCGACGCTTTGTACGTGGTCGTCTCGGGCAGCGGCGATGGTTACGAACCGGGTCTGTGGCGCGCGAAATATTCTTCCAAGGAAGATCGCTTCGAGAAGCCGGTGATGCTGCAAAAGTTCGACGGCGACGGAGAGCACGGACCGCACGCGGTGTTGCTGTCTCCTGACAAGAAGTCTTTGTTCGTGGTCGGCGGCAATCACACGAAAGTGCCCGGACCGCTCGTGCGCACGCACGTCGTGCCGTGCTGGGGCGAGGACCAACTCTTGCCGCAGCACGCCGATCCCAACGGACACGCTGTCGGCATCACCGCGCCGGGCGGTTGGATCGTCAAGTGCGACCCTGAGGGCAAGAACTGGGAGCTTTTCGCGAGTGGGTTCCGCAACGCCTACGACATGGCCTTTGATTTCAACGGCGAGGCGTTCACGTTCGACTCCGACATGGAGTGGGACATGGGCCTGCCGTGGTATCGGCCGACGATGATCGAGCACGTCGTTCCCGGCGGCGACTACGGTTGGCGCACGGGCTCGTGGCGTTGGCCGGCGTATTACCCCGACAGTCTGCCGGGCGCGCTCGACATCGGAGCTGCTTCGCCGACCGGGATGTGTTTCATTCCGCCCAATGCGAATCTCGCCCTGGGCGGCGGCAAGACACTGCTGGTCGGCGACTGGGCCTATGGACGAATCATTGCCGTGGCGCTCGATCCGAAAGGTTCGACGTTCGAGGGATCGTTCGAAGTCTTCCTGGAAGGCAAGCCGCTCCCGGTGACCGACATGAGTTTCGGTCCGGACGGCGCGTTCTATTTCCTGGTTGGTGGCCGTCGCACGCAGTCGGCGCTGTATCGCGTGACGGGCAGGACGACGACAGCTTCCGTTCCGGGCAGGAAGATCGGCCTGGATGCCGCGGCGCTCGCGACAGCGCGTCGCAGTCATGCGGCCAGTTACGGCGATCCGAACAACGAGTGCTCCTACGCGGACGTACTGCGCGACATCGATTCGAGCGATCGTTTCCTGCGCTACGCGGCCCGCACCGCCATCGAGCATCAGATTCCGTCGCGTTGGATCGATTCCGCGCTCGCGGAAAAGCGTTCGTGGGCCGCAATCGAAGCCTTGATCGCGGTTGCGCGCCGCGCGCCGAGTGAATGGCGTGACAAGTCGCTCGATCACTTCGATGCCCTGCCGCTGGAGAGCATGGACGAAGAGCACACGCTCGCCTCCTTGCGCGCACTCGAGTTGATTTTCGTCCGCCTCGGCAAACCCACGGGCGAGCGGGCGCTGTCGCTAGCGTCGCGCCTCGATTCGCTGTATCCGAGCAAGAGTACGCCCATCAATCGCGAGTTGTGCCAGTTGCTCGTCTCGCTCGAAGCCCCGCATGTCGCTTCGAAGACGCTCAAGCTGATCGATCTTGCGAAGACTCCCGCGGACCAGATCGCGCTGGCCTGGTCGCTGCGTAATTTGCACACGAACTGGACTTTGCCCGAGCGCTCGCGCTTTTTCCGTTGGATGAACGAGACCACGGCCGGATGGTCGGGGGGATTGAGCTTCTCGAAGTACCTCGACAACATGCGCGACGACACGATCGCGAACTTGAGCCCCGAAGAGCACCGGCTGCTCGGTGGTCTGGTCGACAAGCCGCGCGCTATCGAAGCCTCGGCGGAGAAGGCGAAGCGGGAACTCGTGAAACAATGGGCCGTCGACGACCTGCTCGCCGCCGCCGTGCGGGCGCGCCACGATCGCAACTTCGATCGCGGCCGAAACCTGTTCCGCGAAGCGCGTTGCTACGATTGTCACCGGATCAACAACACCGGCGGCGGCAGCGGGCCCGATCTGACCGGGGCAGGCAGCCGCTTCGGCGATCGCGATTTGCTCGAGGCGTTGCTCGAACCCTCGAAGGTGATTTCGGATCAATACCAGGACAGCGAAGTGCTCACCAGCGACGATCGCATGTACGTCGGTCGCATGGCCCGCATACCCAATGGCGACGTGCATATCCTCGAAGTCGACGCCAAGGAACCGCGCGTGATTCCCGCAGCCGAGGTCGTCACGGTCCGCCCCTCCAAAGTCTCGCGCATGCCCAAGGATCTGCTCGATACCTTCAGCGAGGACGAACTGATCGACCTGATCGCCTACTTGCGCTCCGGCGGCGACTCGAAGGACCCTGCCTTCGGTGCCCGGTAATTCACCGGCGTTTATTACCCGGCCGATACCTCGGCGGTATCGGCC
>JAYUOR010000263.1:0-4329 GCA_043760765.1 Planctomycetota bacterium
TCGTCGGCCAGTGCGCGCACAGCCTCGGGCACCGGCCGGGCGGGATCATCGGCCGCGGCATTCCAGGCGACGATCAACTCGCCCGCGTTGAGCCGCGCCTGCGCGCGCGCGGCCGAGAGCACCGCTTCGAGCAGCTCTGCAGCCCCCGCCGTGGCGACGATCACGCTGACGAGAATGTGCCCCATCGTCCTAGCTTACGACCCGCTGGTTCGCCGCGCGGCGATCGCACACTTCCACATTGCCCGATAGTGAATGCACTTGGAACGTGTGCGCAGGCGCGCGTTCTGATCGGTCGATGCGCGCGAAATGAGTTCGACCAGATGCGTCCACAGCATGTCGCCGAGCATTTTCGGCCACGCAGGCTCGCCATTCATCAACCAGCGACTGCGAGCTCGCCGCTCGATGTACTCGACATGGAATTCTTCGGTCGCGCGTTCGGGGAACCAGCCGTGCACAACCCTGGCACTCGGCACGTAGACGATCTCTCCGCCGGCACGCCCGATCCGGAAACCCATGTCGGTGTCTTCGCAGGCTCCCGCCGCGCCTGGACCGAGTCGTTCGTCAAACGTGCCGACTCGATCAAAAGTGTCGCGATGGACAGCGCAGTTGGCGCCGGTCAGTCCGCGACAGCGGCGTAGCGGCGAGTCCGAATCCCGGAAGGGATGCGTCATGAAAGATCGCAGCAGTTCGGCGGACGGCGGTTGCTCGAGCAGCTGGGGCGGAGGAGAGATGCGGCCCTGGTACGCCGCCGCGCCGTTCATCCGAAAATGCTGAATGAAGGCCTCGCCCCAGCCAGGGACGACTTCGGTGTCGTCGTCGAGAAATGCCAGGAACGGTCCGTCCGTTGCGCGGATCGCAGCATTGAGCCCGACGCTCTTTGCGGCACTCGAGGAGCGCTCAAAGCGCAGCATCGGAAGATGCTCGACCTGCCGAGCAATCGTCGCTTCGATGTCCCCGCCGGAATGCGACGAGACGACAACGACTTCCCGAAGGACACCGACTTCCGTCCGCAGACTGATCAGGAGTTTCTCCAACAACAGCGGGCGCCGATGAGTCGCGACAATCACGGTCAGGCCGGAGTCAGAGACGACTCGTCGCGAACTCGTGGGGTAGGTGCCTTGGCGAATCATGAAAGCCCGTGAAAGGGTTGCTTTGATCGAAAGATTGTACTGAGTCAGCACCCAAATCGCGGTGGCGGATAATATGGGGCCAGACGAAGTGGCGGCAAGCGTGGCCGACGAGGTTCGCGCTGGATTTCTGCGCGCGCTCGTGTGGAGACCGCCGGCGTGAGTGGGGCGCGTGGTTTTGACCCGAGTGACGCTGGAAATATCAAGCCGTTTCAGCCTGCTCTGCGGGTGAATCGACTCTAGGCACGGAGGCGTCGCATGATCCTGCCGAATGCTCCCGACGAGCGCGGTGCTCCTGAATCCGGGTTCGTCAGGCACAGCACCAAGAGTTCGCCGTTGCTCCGGATGCTGGGCGTCGCTTCGGTCGCGCGCGAACACGGCCGGATGTTGTTGATCGTTGAGAGCCATGCCGGGCCTTCGACGAAGGCCGGTGGGCTGTGCAGAGTCATCGAGAGCAGCCTCCTGCCGTCGGCCTCAGGCTGTTCACCCTCTGCGCCTGCGCGTCGGTCAACCTCGCGCGCGGCAGCAAACCCGCGTTGTCGGACGTCACGAATGGGCGGGGCTTGCGAGACGCACCGTCGGCGATCACCTTCGAGCTTTCCACGGGACTGTGCTCGAGCCGACTCATCGTGCGCTCCGCTGCTCCGCGCAACGCTCGATCAACTCGGCGCTCTGGTCCATTGCGTGGTGGTGCGAGTGGGCTTCTGCGAGCGCTCGAGCTGCGTGCGCTCCGACGCGAAGCCGTTCGGAATCGCACCAGGCGATCATCGCGCGCTCGAGTTCGATGGGCTCGCATCCGGCAGGCAAGATGGAGCCTTCGATGCCTTCGTGCAGCAGCTCGCTGCCGCCGTTGGCGTCGCTGGTGATCACCGGCAAGCCCAGGGCCAACGCTTCGAGAGTCGAATTTGCGAATGGGTCGTAGTGTGTCGGTAACACGTACAGGTCGCAGGCCGCGAAACACGCAGGCGCGTCCGTGCGTCCGCCCAGGAACCGCACCGACGACGCGATGCCCAGCCGCCGTGAGCGCGCCTCGTAGTCCCGCTGCGCCGAGTCGAAACCGACGACCACGAGTCGAGCGTTGGGCCGCGCACGCAAAACGGCCGGGAACGCGTCGATCACGCTTGCCAGGCCCTTGCGCCCGTAGCCGCTGCCCAGGAACAGAATCAGTATGTGTTCGTCAGTGAAGTTCCACGCGCTGCGCAACGCCTTGCCTTCGTTTGCGCGCAGTCGCGGGTGGAAGCGCTCGATGTCGACGCCGTTGTAGATCACCTCGATCAGTTCAGGAGCTAGCGAGAAGCGCGCAATGATGTCTTGCTTGACCTGCCTTGCGTTGACCACCACCCGCCAGGCGGCTCCGGGGCTCAGGGCGCGCCGCTCGATCGCCAGGATCGTGCGTTGTTTGAGCCTGCCCAGACCCAAGCTGCGCTCGATGCGCGTGCGCGTCGAGGCGTGTGCCAACTCCAAGTACGTCTGTTGCGAGCCACCACCAAGGCGCAAGAGATCCTGGCTCCAGGTCCGACCAAGCCCATAAACCACGTCGAACTGTTCGCGCTCGACTAGCGCTTCGACTGCCCGCGCGAACGACCACAGACGCCAGGCCGCGCCGATCGAAAAAGGCCGCAGCACGACAAAGCGCACCTTCGGGTGCGGCGCGCGCGCGTGCGAGCGACATACGATCGTGACTTCGTGCCCGCGCTCGGCCAGATGAGCTGCCAGGAGGTCGAGGTAGCGCTCGGTCCCGCCGCTTTCCGCATGACGCAGATGAGAGATGGCGATCCGCAGCACGGCGAAAAAGCCTAGAGAACGCTGGGGCGGCCCGCAAATCTCTCGCTCGGAGCTTGAAGCTGGTCAAAGGCGCGTCATTTCGTAGGCTCCCCAGGCGATGAAGCGAGCTGCTCCCACGATTCTTCCCGTTTGCATCAAGGACCCTCGCCCTGGTGCGACAGTGACCGTCACTACAACCGGCCTTCTCTCGCTCTCCTCGCGCCGCAGCGCGGCCCGGCGCGCGCGCCCGAGCCGCACGCTCACTGCTGCGGGCCAGGCTGTGAGCCAAGTGGGCAGTTCAGCTTGCCCAGGACAGACCAGATGCCGGCGCATTGCGAGTACGCTGCGCGCGGGCCATGCCCTTGCCGAGGAACCCGCTCCGTGAATTCGACCCTACCGACCTCTTTCGTGCAGTTCCAGACACGGACTGACCGGCCGCGCTTCCTGGCAGCACAGTATCCGGTACTGCTCACTGGCCGGCTACTCGACGTGGGCTGCGACCAGGCCGTGCTGCGCAGCTTGGTGCAGCCCGGCCAGTACGTCGGCATGGACCTCTCCGAGCAGGCCGACTTGCGTCAGAACCTGATGGAAGAGCCGCGCCTGCCGTTCGCCGACCGCGCCTTCGATGCGGTGATGTGCAGCGACGTGCTCGAGCACCTCGAGAATCTGCATCAGGTCTTCGACGAACTCGTGCGCGTGACGAATGGTCACCTGCTAGTGACCCTGCCGAACAATTGGAACTCGGCGCGCATGCGCCTGCGGCGTGGCCACGGCGCGATTGCGCACTATGGGCTGCCGCTCGAGAAGCCGCTCGACCGACACCGCTGGTTCTTCAACTTCTCCGACGCCGAGGAGTTCTTTCGGGGCCAGGCCAAGCGTCTGGGGCTTGAGTTGTGCGAGCTGCGCGCCTTCGAGAAGCCGCGCCCGGCCCTGGTGCGCCTGGCACGACACGTGCTCATGCCGGACGACATGCGCTACCGCAATCTGTACGCGCACACTTTGGCGTGCCTGTACCGCCGGCCCGCGAGCAGCACATAGATGCGCCGGAGGACAGCTGGGATGAGAAGGTCGACCACGCGACGCGAGGTCGTTCCGAGATGCCCCCGTGGAAAGGAGTGGGAGGCCCGAACGATCGTTTGATCCCAGGCCGGACGGCCTTGAAGCAATCCGCTGCGCAGTCTGCTGTTCCGTTCACTGCCCGAGTGCTGAAGACGTGCATCCAGCTGCGCGCGCCCGCTCGCGGGGCTCGCAGGGTGAGAAGCGAGCACAAGAGATCGGGGGCCCGGCCCCATGCCCACTGGCGCCGCTTCCGTGAGTGCATGATCCCGGCTTGGAAGTCACATCCTCAGCAGGCGCGCCGCGACTTGACACGTTTCCTGGCCGCCACCAAGATGCCTGGATGCCCGCGTCGGAGCTGTCCGTGTTGGTTGCGACGAAG
>JAYUOR010000264.1:0-4328 GCA_043760765.1 Planctomycetota bacterium
GATCTTGTACGCGAAGCGATATTGGCGCGCGTCCGGATCGGACTGCTCCTCGACGTAGGAGGCCTCGGCCTCGACGCGGATGCCTTCGGTCACCGCCACGGATCCTGCGCTGCTACCCATAGGTCTTGAAGGTTACCCGGCGCGACAGGTCAGGGGAAGTCGCGCAGCTTTTCGCCGAGCAGGAGTTTGCCCCGGCTGTCTGGATCCTGCGCGTGCGACACCAGGGCCTTGGCCAGCTCTTCCGCGCCGATCGAGCGGTAGCGCTCGCGCAAGATCTGCATGCCGAGCACGGCCCCCCACAGAAGACTCCAGTCGATCACAGCACCCGACAGACGCTCGAAAAGCCGGAATTCGTCGCGGCCTGGGCCGCTGATGATTCCCGGACGGGCGATCGTGAATTCGAGTCCTGAGGCCTGCAAGTACGCCTCGAGTCGGCCGCGCGCGGAGAGATACTTGCTGCGCGAACCGGCGCGGGCTCCAGCGGAAGAGAGCAACACGACTTGAGGTTGGACCGCACTGCGAACGCAGGCGTCGATCAGCTTTGCGGAAAGTCCGAAGTCCACGGTTTCGTAGCTGTCGGGCACGCTCGAATTCGATCCGCGCATTCGGCGCCGCAGTGTCGTACCCAGGCACAGGAAGACGTGAGTCACTGCGCGCTCGCGTATCAGCCTGGCGAAGGCCTCCAGGTCCCACGCGGTCGTCGTGAGCTCGGCACCAAGCGCAGCGAACTGCGCGCGCCAATGCTCGAGACGCGCGGAATCGGCGCGCACGTGAGCGATCGTCGCAATGTCTTTGCGCCGCAATTGCGCGACTACGGCGCGGCCAACGTAGCCGCTCGCTCCGACGACCAGTGCGCGGCCGATTCCCGGCGCGGGCGATTCGGCACTCGCCAACTCTGGGACGCTCACTTAGCCTTCGCCTTCTTGGCCTTGCCCTTCTTCTTGGTGGCCTTCTTCTCTGCCTTGGCCCGTTCCTCCGCGGCGAGAGCCTCCGCGGCCGCGCTGCGACGCGTCTTGCGGTCAGTCTTGTACTCCAAGAGCATCGCGGCGATCTGACGCTCGTGAATGATGTCGTGGCCGGCGTACAGGAAGACCATGTGGCCCAGCGATTCGTCGCCGCGCTCGGTGTGAACGCCGACACGCGCGAAGGCCTCCTTCGACAGCCGCGAAAGCAGCGCGACGTTCAAGGCGCGCATGCTTCTGAAGGCGTCCAGCCACTCTTCGGCAGAGAGCTGATCGACACCGAGGTTGGCGACGAACGCGTCCTGGTCGTAGCCGACGATCGTCGGCCGATCCATCGCCGCCACCAATCGCAGACGCGAACCGACTATGACTTCGCCATCCGCGAGGTGAGCGAGGATCTGCTTGATCGACCACTTGCCCGGCGCCGGCCGCCATTCGAGTTCCTTGCTCGAAAGACCTTCGATCAGGTGCTTGAGACGCTTGGGCGCCTTGCTGGACACCTCGATCGGATCGCGGCCTTCGATCGCATCGAGGTAGCGTTGGGGAACGACGGGACCGGCTTGTGTCTGGATCATGGCGGGTTGGTTCCTGTTGTTTGGGGCTCCCAGGATAACGACGAAATCGCGCTGTCGGAATCTCCGTCCCTAATCGGCTTCTTTATTGAAGCAGCGGATCTTTATGGAGCGCGCAGCCGCCCGAGCAGAGCCCGCGCGACGGCCTCGTTGCCGCTTTGATTCAGGTGCGCGCGCAGGAAAACCTTGGCGGCAATCGCGCGGGGATTCGACTCCGCACCGGCCAGTTCCCTGGCGCGCGCGGCCAGGACATCGGTGAAGTCCAAGGAAACGATGTGTCGGCTTTCGAGCTTTCGAGCCAACCCGTCCCAGAAGCGCGCTTTGCCCGCCAGCGCGAGTTCGAGATCTTCCTTCGGCGGAAACACGAGCACGATCGTGCGCGCCGCGCCGGCCGCACGCGCCTCTGCATCGAAGGCCTGGAGAATCGCGAGCATCAACTGGAAGGGCTCGGCCTGCTCGTCCTGCCACGCTGCGCGATAGTCGCGTGCCTTGGAGCCTTGCCAGCCGATGTAGAGCCGCGCCAGCGAACTCTTCCAGATCCAACGGTCATAGGGCGCCTCGGCGAACAAATCGTATTCGCGCACCTGATCGGGCAGCGTCTTCGCGAGCACCGCCTCGCACACCTCGAGTTCCGTGGCGAACGGGATCGGAACGCTGACGAGCGCTCCGTTCTCGAGCCGGAAACGCGGCTTGATCCCCACGCCCTTCACGTACGGGTTGCGCAGGCGCGTGAAGCGCGAGACATTGCGCACGATGTTCTCGAGCATCACGCCGATGCACATCACTTGGGCGTGACTCGTCAGACCTTCGCTGCGCAAGCGCATCAAGGCCTGGTCGGTGCCGAATCCGCTGACGCCGTAGTTCAAGACTTCGAGCTTCGGATCAAGAGCGCCGAGCTGTGCGCAGAACTCTTCGCCGTCGGGAACTTCTTCGCCGTAGATGAAGGATTCGCCGAACAGGGCGACGCGCAAGGCGCCGGGTGCGGGCAGATCGTCGAACTCGCGCGCACCGCGCAGGCCCTTGGAGTTCGTGCTCTGCGAGTCGTGATTGTCGTGAAAGTTCCGCGCGTTCGTCCACCCGAGCGCGGCATCGTGCACGAGTACCTTGTCCGGCGCCGTGTTCTCCAGCAGGGCGCGCTTGCGGCCCGTGGCCCAGGTCTGAAAACGCGGCTGACTCACGTCGCCGTAGGGCGGAACCGGACGACCCAGGAATTCGCCGTCCCGCAGTGCCCACCAGCCCAGGCCGAGGTCCAGCGCGATCACGCTCGCGCACAAGACGCAGAGTCCGAGCATCCAAGGCCGCAGTTTCATCGCAGCTTGGCAAGATAGCGGCCAGGACCGGCCGCCGCGAATGCGCGTCTGCTTGTGCAGTGTCGCCCGGCTGCGTAGCTTGCGCGCAAGCTCGATGCGCTTTCCCAAACTTCGATTCCGACTCGCAGATTCTCTGCGACCGCGCGACGTCCATGTGACGCTGTTCTGGGCGGGAGTCGTCGGCCTGGTCTCCGCCTGTCTCTCCGCGCTGTTCCGCGGGACTTCGATCGCGCTGAGCGAATTGTTTTTCGGCCACACCGGCAACCTCGTCAGCGCGGCCGCCGAAGTCGGGACCTGGCGGCGGCTTCTCGTTCCGACGATCGGCGGGCTAGTCGCTGGACTGATCCTGGACTTCGGCATTCGCTGGACGCGCGGAAAACCATCGCGCGATTACATGGAGGCAGTCTCGATCGGCGACGGCACGATCCACGTCGGCCCGAGCCTCGTGCGTTCCCTGTCGAGCCTGTTCACGGTCGCGTCGGGCGGCTCGATCGGCCGCGAGGGCGCCATGGCACAGCTTTCGACGACCGCGGCCTCGTGGATCGGACGGCGAACTTGGATCTCGCGTCCGCGGCTGAAGCTGCTGGTCGCATGCGGAGCCGCGGCGGGCATCGCGGCCGCCTACAACGCCCCGTTCGCGGGCGCGCTGTTCGTCGCCGAGATCGTGCTTGGGACGATCGCCATGTCGAGCCTGGGCCCGTTGATCTTCGCCAGCGTCGTGTCGACGACGGTGACGCGCCAATTCATCGGCCCCGAGCCGCTGCTTTCGATTCCGCTCTTCCAACTCGTCTCGCCGTTCGAGCTTGGGCCCTATCTGTTGCTCGGCGTGCTGCTCGGTGCGCTGGCTCCGGGATTCGTGCGCCTGTTGCGAATCACGTCCGATGCCTTCGCCGCGACATCGCTGCCGCTGGCCGCACGCCTGTGCCTGGGCGGGGCGATCGTCGGCGTGCTCTCGCTTCAACAGCCTGAGGTTTGGGGCAACGGCTTCATTTCGATCAGCTCCGTACTCGCCGGCCAGTGGGTCGCGAAGACCTTGGCGGTCGTGCTGCTCTTCAAACTCGTCGCCACCTGCTCGACCGTCGGTTCAGGCGCCGTCGGGGGCGTGTTCACACCGACTTTGTTCTTCGGCGCGTGCGCGGGTTATCTGTGGGGCAGCGTGGTGCACGGCTGGTTCCCGGGCTGGACCGCGCAACCGAGCGCCTATGCATTGGTCGGCATGGGCTCGTTCCTCGCGGCGACGACGCAGGCGCCATTGATGGCAATGCTCGTGCTGTTCGAGATGACGCTCGACTACGGAATCGTCCTGCCGTTGATGTTCACTTGCGTGGTGGCCTACACGACGGCGCGCGGGATCGATCACAACTCGATCTACTCGAGTTCGCTGAAGCGTGGCGGTGTCGATCCCGAGGATGCGCTGATCGCCGGCACGATCACGACGTTGGTCAAGCCCAAGCCGGTCAGCGTGCAGCAGCATGCGCGCTTCC
>JAYUOR010000265.1:0-4320 GCA_043760765.1 Planctomycetota bacterium
TGCCCTCGGTGAACCACTTGGCGAAGCCCGAGGTCCAAGCTGCCATCGTCGCCGAGGTGCGCCGCCGCAGCCCGCAGGCTCAGCTCGCGCTCGAGGGTCTCGAGAACGGGCCCGACCTCGCCGCGATCACCGCCAAGGTGGTGCAGGTCACGGTCGAGCAAACCATCAACATCCCGCGGATCACCGTCGTTCCCAAGGAGTCGATGCGCTGGACCTTCGAGCCGTTCCAGCTCGATCTCTCGGCCATGTCTTACCCGCCCGTGTCCGAGGACCTGTGGGTGCAGTACCTGCGAACTGGCGTGGCGCAGGTCATGAGCGTCGATGGGACGTCGTCGGGGGACGAACGACTGGATGACATCGTCGTCGCTGGGCTCGCTGGGAAGGACGACGTCGAGTACGACCACCATGCGGATCACCTGTACGACCTCGCGGACCAAGTCGTCCGGCACCTGCGCCGCAATCTCGACGAAGTCCAGGCGCGCAAGGTGCTGCGCTGCCATCAGCGGCAGATCGTCGATTCCGTTCACACGCAGATGCAGGCGCATCGCAACGAAGGGAATGCCGAGTACGAGGTCAAGGTCAGTCAGAGCTTCATGAGCCTGAAGCCCAGTGCGTACACGCAGGCCGCGGGGCAGCCGGTGCTCGACTACCGCGATCCGCTTCCGCCCGGAACTGCGATCACGAGGCACCTGTTCGGTGGCTTCGAGCGCTCGCTTTATCGACTCGAGAAGTTCGACTCGAATCCGGAACGCGTGTTTGCCGGGATCCTCGAGCGGGATGCGTCGAAGTGGTTCCGGCCTCGACATGGGCAGTTCCACCTCTACTACCGGCACGCCGGACAGGAGCGGGAGTACCAGCCCGACTTCGTGGCCGAAGGCGACGATGCGATCTACATGCTCGAGCCGAAGGACCAAGCAGAAGTGCAAAGCGCGGAGGTCCAAGCGAAGAAGGCGGCTGCGCTGCGCTGGTGCCAGCACGCGACGGACCATGCTCGCGGATTCGGCGGCAAGCCGTGGCGATATGCCCTCATCCCCGATGACGCGATCCGCGCGAACATGACGCTCGCCGGGCTGATGGAACGTTACGGCACCTCTCGACCAGCGGGCTCCACAAGGGCTTGAACATCCAGGGCAGCGTCAAATCGCTGCTCCAATGCCCGACCACCGAAGGCGGCGCGCCCATAGCGGTGAGGAACGTGTTCGACGCGGCCTGAACCGCGAAGTAAGGCATGCCCTGCAACACGTAGAGTCCGGGAACGAAAGTCCATGGACGGGCGGAGCGCTCTTCGTTCGACATCGCGAGGCTGTCGAGCGTAGCGAGTCGAATGCCTGACTTGCGGATTTTTCAGGCGACGAGCCAAGCCGCCTTCGATCTTATTCGCGCACGATCTGCACGATCCGCTCGATCAACTTGCGCTCTTCGAGCGTGACTTCGAAGGGCTCGACCGGCTGGTACCCCGGCAGCTTCGGGATCGTGACGCGGTAGACCCCGCCCTTGCACACGACGCTGGTCAGGCGACCAGAACCGAAGCTCACTCCACCTGTCAAACCGCGTCCTTTCACGGGCTCGAACTTGATTCCATCCATCGCGGACATCGCCCAGGGCACGACCCTTTCACCCTCGTGCAGGACGAACTCGACGCGGTAGTTGCGCAGCATTTTCAGCGTCAGTTCGTTCAGGCCGGGTGCGAGGGCCAGAGTCTCGCTCGCCCAGCAATACTCTGGGGTAAAGACCTCGAGCTTGATGGTGCCAAGCGGTGCGACGAACTCCAACTGACCCAGTGCCGTTTCATTTCGGCCGTTGTTGCCGCCAAAGAAATGGTCGTCTCGCGGGCCCTTCCAGGCGCAGTTGTAGTTCGCTCCTGCGACCGGCTCTCCCGATTCGGCATCGATGGCGTGCACGACGACTCGAACCGGCGCCGGGACTTCGAGCAAAAGTTGCTGGCGTGGGTCGGGCCCGACCGTCACGTCAGCACCAAAGTCGAGCTCATCGACGGTGAGCTTGTAGCGGCCCTCCTCCAGGAGGATCGGCTTCGCCGTCCAGATCCCCGCTTCGGCGAGAGTCCAATCGGCGGCGAAGATGTGCTCCCCCGGAGAGGAGAGAGTTCTGGGATGATCCAGCGGCTCCATCCAGAGGTTGAACTTCTCGGGATTCCAGCTGGGATCCAGCTTGAGCGTGATCGAGATCTCGACCGTCTCCTTCTTGGGCAAGGCGGGTACCGCGAGCGCGAGAATCGCCTTCTGGCCGGCGATGATCGCGAACTCCTGCTCTGCCAAGATATTCGGCTCGTGTTGTTTCCCGACTTCCGCGCGCATCACGTAGCGGCCGACGAGCAGACCTTCGAGGTCGAGCGAGGGAGGCTTGCCGCGCCGCAGTTGATCTCCGCCCCATTCGGCGATCCACTTCAGCTCGGATCCGGATGGCTGGTAGACGCGCAAGCGCAGCCGCGGGTCCCTCGACGCCCCGTCGAAGGCGGCGTAAAGGTCCCCACCGGGCTGAAGCTTCAGCACGAGGTCGCCGCCTGCCCGCGGATCGATCTGGATACTGCCCCAGGCGTAGCCGCTGCGCCCTGCGAAGTGCACCGGAGGATCGGAACCGTGTTCGTCGTGTTGGTAACGAATGTCGATCGGCGACATGAGCTCTTCGCCGACTAGTCCGAACTTCGGGCGCTGCAGCATGACTTCCATGCCGGCCGCATCGAACTGAGGAACCGTATACAAGCGGATTCCATCCAACTCCGCGCCGCTGGAGGCGTCGACGACGTGCAATCGCGCCAACTTCGCCCATTCGCAGCGCAGACCAGGCGCCTCTTGGCCCGCAACGAAGGGCCCTGCGTTGGGAAGCGCAATCGCGGAGCGCTCGCGCAGCACGATCTTCGTGACGTAGTACGTCGCGCCCTCGGGTAGGTGCTGCGACCAGACTCCGTCGTTCACGGAGACTTGGATCCTTTCACCGCGCGGCTTGGAAACGTCGAGCGAGAACGATCCCGATTCGGTGGCGTGCTCCGTGCCGTTTTCGTCGAGGACGACGATCGTGGCCTGATCCGCGGCGACCGGCTTGGCAGCGATCGGCGCCGCGACGGACTCGCGCGCAGAGAGTGCCGGTTCGATCGCCACATCCCGACTTGCGCCCGCCGCTGCGGCGATCACGGGTGTAGCGGGTTCGATCTCTACGCCGCGCGCCAACGAATCCGCGGGCTCAGTCTTAGGGCCAAGGAAATACACCCCAACTCCGACGACGGCGAACGCGGCAATGCCCAACATCAACTTTGCACCCATCGCGACCACTCCTGCACAGACAAGGGAAGTTCCGGTCGATGCGAAACTGGCGGGTTTGGCGCGCAGCGCAAGCGCGCCAAGCGCAGCACTCCACAAGTCGCGATCGCCGCCGCAAGCGCGATCCATGCGCTCACGCAGCTGCTCCAAGCCGCGACGCAGTCGCGCGCGGACGGTTTCGAGCGGTGAGTTCAAGCGCTGTGCGATCTCGTCCGCGCTAAGACCTTCGAAGTAGCGCAAGTGAATCGCCGTGCGATAGGGCTCGTCGAGACGCGCCACTTCAGCCGCGACGCGCTGCGCGATCTCGAGCCGCTCGAGCACTTCGACTTCGCTCGGCACACGTTCGTCGCGCGCGGCTTCGTGCTCCTTGCGCGCGCGTTGACTGCGCTCGCGGACTCGGTCGCGCACCAGATTGCGCAGAATCGCTGACCACCAAGCTCGCGGACGATCGGTCGACTCGCCGCGCCGTGCCGCGCGCAGCCAGGTCTCGTGAACGAGGTCTTCGGCCTCGCTCCCATCAGCGGTGAGAGCCGTCGCCAAGGCCCGCAGCGCAGCCGCGTGCTTCAGCCACCCCTCTCCCGCCAGGGCATCTCGACTGCTCATGGGCTCCACGATGCAGCATCTAACGGAGCGCGCACCGTTTGGGGTGCAAATGATTTTAGATTTCGGCCGCGCGCACGGCGGCGAGGCTGCTCTCGACGGGAATCGTCGCCTCGACGGTGGAGTCGCCGGGCTTCTCCTCGTTGAGCACGATCGTGCCGGTCACCTTGTTGAAGCGGCCAAAAAAGCTGGAGACGCCCGCGTGCTTCACCTTGAAGATGATCGAGGAGTGCACCGGATCTATCTCCCAGGTCGTGGGCGGCGCCGTGGGCGCTGTTACCGAAGTGGCGTTCGCGGCAACGAATGCGAGGGGAACCGCGAGCGCGGCACCGGCGAGCTTGCTGGTCAGTTCACCGCGTCAATCTTCTGGATTGAGCGCCACCTTCGCCATGCATGCCCAGTCGTGCAGTCGGAATGCTGCTCCACTGCAACGACCGAAAGAGGC
>JAYUOR010000266.1:0-1741 GCA_043760765.1 Planctomycetota bacterium
ACCTCTCCTGGGCGGCCTGGCGTTGCTGGGATTCTTTCCGTCCGCTGCCCAAACGCGTGGACGGAAACAGGGGCGAGTAGCGAGGATGGCGGGCATGAAGAACCCCGCCGCAGTGCTCCTGCTCGCCATCGCGCCGCTGGCGAGCTGTGTCTCGACAGCGCCGCAGCCGGTCTCCGCGCCGATCAAGACGATCATGCGCCTGGAAGACCGGCGCACGATCGGGCCCAATGGCGAACTCCTGCAGTACCTCGCGGACCCTGATGCGGCGGTCCGCGCGCGCGCGGCAACGGCGGTCGGACGTCTCAAATTTCCGAACGGTGACGTGGAGACGACGACGAAACTCCGCGCGTTGTTGCGCGACGCCGACGAAAGCGTGCGCGCTTGTGCGGCCTTCGCGCTGGGCATGCGCGAAGATCCGGCGGCCTATGAGGATCTGATTGCACTCGGAGTCGGGGCCAAGCAAGACGCGTCGGCGCTGGTCCGCGCGCGCGCGATCGAAGCAGCGAGCAAGCTGAATCGAGCGGAGCTTTCGGAACAGCTGCTCACGGCTCTCGACGATCCCTCCGCCGATGTGCGACTCGAAGCTGCTGCCGGCACCGCGCGCTGGAAGACCGACGCGCCGAACGCGAGCGCGGTGAACACGCGGCTTGCGGCCTTTGTCGCAAAGGAAAGCGATCTGCGCGTTCGCACCTACGGCCTGTTCGCCTTGGAGCGGCGCAAAGCCAAGGAGGGCCGCGAAGTGTGCTTGAAATGCGCGCTATCTACGGATGTCGACGAACGCCTGTTCGCTGTGCGAGGCCTGGCGAATCTCGGCGGAGATCCTGCGGTCGATGCCGCTCTGACGGTTGCCTCGCGCGATGCTGATTGGCGAATTGCCGTCGAGGCGCTTCGGGGACTGGCCAACAGCAAGACCCTGTTTTCGAGCGCGACATTCGCCGCGAATCTCGCAAGTGCAAGTCACCACGTGCGGGCGGCCGCGCTGGAAACGATTTCAGCCATGGGAGACGGCGCCCTGATGGCTCCGATGCGAGATGCGAACTTTCGCGAGCTCTTCAAGCACGTTCGCGCAGACAAGTCCACCTGCGTTCGCGTCGCGGCCATGTCGAATTCGATGCTGCGCATCGGGGTCGAACTCATGGGCCCCCTGCCGCCCGATCCCTCCCCGCACGTTCGCGCCGCCGTGATCAAGGGCCGCGCGAAGGACCGAGCAGAAGAAACGCTACTCGATGGAATCGAGGAAAGTTGGCTCACTCTCGAGCCCGAAGGCGGCGAGAAGGATCTGCTGGTGCGCGGCGCCCGGATCGAAGCTCTTGCCGAGAAGCCTGACGACGAAGCGACGGCAACGATGATCAAGTGCCTCGACGACGCGGACAATGGGTTGCGGCTTGCCGCCGTGACTGCGCTGCTCGAGCAGCGCTGGCCAAAGTTCGACATCGCCGTGCTCGCGCGCTGCTATGACACGTCGAAAGGCGAAGTCTCGACGGAGGTGCGCTTCAATATCTTGAAACTCGCCGCGAAGGTTGGCGGGGACGAGGCAAAGAAGCTGCTCGAACGCGGGCTCGATGACTCCGACGCTTACGTCCGGCGCACCGCGCACGATGAACTCGAGAAGCTGACGGGCACGACGATTCCATGGGCAGATCGAGCGCTGCCCGAAGTCGAAATCGGCTTCCCCGGCGAGGGCGCGCTCGCCAATCTCCGACCCCACGTCGTGATCGCGACCTCGCGCGGCGAGATGGAA
>JAYUOR010000267.1:0-4316 GCA_043760765.1 Planctomycetota bacterium
GCCGGAGTCAGCGCCGGATTCGCCGCAAGCATCAGCGCGGCAACGCCGGCCGCGTGCGGACTGGCCATCGACGTGCCCTGCAAGAACTCGAAGGTGAACACCGTCGAGTTGCCGCTGTCGTCGGCGCGCGTCGAGAGCACGCCGTCACCGAATCCGTCGCCGTTGAGATCCGCGGAGGTGTCGCCGCCGGGGGCAGCGATGTCGACCGTGGCGTTGCGATTCGAGTACGGCGCGCGATTGGCGTTGAAGTCCACCGCCGCGACCGAAATCACGTTGGCGTAGGCGGCCGGGAAGGAAGGCACGGTCGAGTTCTCGTTGCCCGCCGCGGCGAAGATCGTCACGCCTGCGTTGTGCGCTGCCGTACAGGCGTCTTGGAACGCCTGCGAGAAACCGGGACCGCCCAGGCTCATGTTGATCACGTCGAGCGGTGGGGCGAGTAGCGGGACCAGTGGCTGGGCAGTGCTCGCCAGCCCCGCGGAATAGAGCACCGCATTGGAAATGTCGAAGACTGTTCCGCCGCCGATGCCGAGCACGCGCAGGGGAATGATCTGACCCAACCAGGTGACCCCGGCCACGCCGATTCCGTTGTTCGTCGTCGCACCCATCGTTCCTGCGACGTGGGTACCGTGGAAGCTCGAAGGCTGCGCGCCCTGTCCGTCGCCCTCGTCGGTCGGGTCCGCGTCGATACCGCCGCCGTCCTTCGCGCTCGCCGGGTTAGAGATGAAGTCAAAGCCTCCTACCCCGATTCGTGCGACGAGATCGGGGTGCAGGGTGATACCCGTGTCGATCACGCCCATGCGCACATTGTTGTCGCCCTGCGTGATGTTCCACGCCGCGGGCAGCTGGATCTGCGCGTAGTGCCACTGCAGATTGAAGAACGGATCGTTCGGCGTCACGCCGTAGGCGTGGCAGATGAAATTGGGTTCGGCGTAGGCGACCGTTTCGCAGCCGGCGAAACTCGCGGCCAACGCCAGGGTGTGGCGACGGGAATCAAGCTCGGAAACTCCCTCGGGCACGGGCGTGACGCACTTCATGACACCGCCCGGTGTGCGCAGTTCCATCGTGAGTCCGCGCCGCGCGAGTTCGCGCGTGAGGTCGGCGCCCGCGCGCGGCATCACCAGCAGTTCGCCGGGCATGGACTCGTAGAGCGAGCTGCCGATGGCGGAGTCCAACTGGACCGCGCCGCGGCGGCGGACTCCCTGCGTAGTCGACGCCATGCGCCAAGGTCTCGCACCCGACGCGAAATCGTCGGACGCCGTCGCATTGAGCGTCAGCGTGTAGCTGCCCGAACCCGCGAACGCGAAGACGGTGACATCTAGCAACGTCAAGGCCGGAACCGGGAAGGTGCCGGTCTCAGGATTGTTGGTCGACGACTCGAAGCGCACGAGTTCGACCGGCGCGATCATATCGGTGGCGTCGCTGTAGACCACGTCGAAGTCATTGCTCCCACCGCCGACGGCGAAAGCGAGGCTCGCCGCAAGGTCGATGTCCGCCGGCACCGCGATCAAGAAATGGTCCTCGGGATCCGTGTTTTCGTCGGCAGTGCCCGAGAGACGCACTTGCTGGGTGTCATTGATCGTTCCGAGGTACTGACCGGTGAGCGTCGTGTCATTGGGCTCGCGCTCGACGATCGGATTGGTGGGAGCCACGGCTTTCAGCGTCAGGGTGTAGGCACCCGAACCGACGCTGAAGGAGACGAACGGCAGAAAAGTGCCCTGCGCGTGAAAGTTCCCGACTGCGGGTGATGTGGTTCCAGGAAAGCCTTCGACGAAATCGCCCGGAACCGTGAACGGATCGACCACGCCGCAGTCGATTTGTGTCCCGCCAGTGTCATCGAACGTCAGCGTGGCCGTGATCCTCACGCGCGACGGCGCGACCAGACTGAACAAGTCAACGAGGTCGCTCGGATCCGTGATGCTCCCTGTCACGCGGATCGTCTGCCCGGCGAAAATCGAACCCAGCGGCTGCGCCTGGCCGATCGTGTCATTGACTTCGGATTCGAGGATCGGACCGCCGCTCGACGGCACGGAGAGCAGACCCGACAGGATCGCGCCCGAACTCCCGCCGCCGCCGCCACCGCCGCCACAGCTGAACAGGGCAAGCGCGAGCGAACCGCCAAGGGCAAGGTGAACGAAAGTGCGGACTGAGTTGTTCATGGGTTGTACTCCGTGGGAGTAGCCCAAGGATCGCTCGCGCGCGCCCCGACGGCAACAGTCCTCTCTTGGGTTTCCCGGCCAAGCCGCGTCACGGAGCTCGCGGCGCGTTCACTTCGTCCAGCGCTGGATCCAGGCGAGCACGGTCGCGTGCCAGAGTTTCGAATTCGCCGGCTTGAGCACCCAGTGGTTCTCGTCGGGGAAATACAGGAACTGCGATGGAATCCCCATGCGCTGCAGCGCCGTGAAAGTCGAGATGCCCTGGGTGTCGACCACTCGGTAGTCGAGTGCGCCATGGATCACGAGCATCGGGGTCTTCCACTTGGCGAGGAAATCGATCGGGTTGTGCTTCGCGTAGCCCGCCGGAGCCTGCCACGGCGTACCGCCGTGCTCCCACTCGGGAAACCACAGTTCCTCCGTGTCGAAGTAGGCCATGCGCTCGTCGAGATTTCCGTCGTGGCAGACCAGGGCCTTGAAGCGATCGGTCTGGCCGGCGATCCAGTTGATCATGTAACCGCCGTACGAAGCGCCGAGCGCGACAACCTTGTCCTTGTCGAGGTAGCTGTACTTGCCGAGCGCGAAATCGAGGCCCTTCATCAAGTCCTCGTAGGGCTTGCCGCCCCAGTCGGCGCGGATCGCGTCGGTGAAGGCCTGCCCGTATCCGGTCGAGCCATGGAAATCGACGAACACCGCGGCAAAGCCCGCGCCCGCGTAGGCCTGCGGGTTCCAACGATAGTGGAAGTGGTTGCCGAAACTCCCCTGAGGTCCGCCGTGGATCAGGAAGGCGACCGGGTACTTCTTCGACTTGTCGAAGTTCGCCGGTTGCACGACGAATCCGTACACGGTTTCGCCATTCCAGCCGGGGAACGAAAATTGCTCGAAGTCCCCCATCGCCGCGCCGGCGAGCTTCCTGTCGTTGACCTGCGTGACCCGGCGCACATCCGAGCCGTCGAGTTTGCACGAGTAGAGTTCGGTCGCGGACCTGAGCGAGTCCTGGGCAAACACCAACAGGTCTCCGGCGCGCGCGGGCGACGCGTTCGTGCCCTGAGCGATGAGCTTCGTCACCTTGCCGTCGGCGACGACGATGCTGAACAGCGATTTCTGTCCGAGGTCGTCGGCACTGGTGTAGATCGTGCTGCCGTCCTTGGACCAGGCGATCTCGCTCGCGGAGCGATCCCAGCCGCGCGTCAGCGGATGGGGCGAACCGCCCGGCCACTCCATCAATTGGACAACCTGTTGGTCGGCTTCGTATCC
The DNA here is from genome assembly GCA_043760765.1 of Planctomycetota bacterium. Classification (GTDB taxonomy): domain Bacteria; phylum Planctomycetota; class UBA1135; order UBA1135; genus JADJQU01. The sequence continues at coordinate 3,408 of JAYUOR010000267.1, forward strand.
CGCTCGAGCCATCGAGAGCCAAGCGAGCCGTTTGCCGTCGGGCGAGAACGACGGCGCGCCGTCCTGCCCTTTGTTCGCGATGCTCAAGTTCTTCGGTGCCACCGAACCGTCCGCGGGCACGGCCCACACGTCGTTGTTCGTCGACCAGGCATCTTCGCGGCCGACATCCTTGCAGGCGAAGACCACCCACTTCGAATCGGCGCTGATCGAAAGGTCCTCCGTGCCGCCGAAGGGTTGAATCGGCGAGTCGGCATCCATGCCGGCCATCAAGTCGATCGGCGCGTCCGTGCCGATTTTCCAGGTGAAAACGTGCGAGCGCTTGCCGTCCTCCCAGCTGTCCCAGTGGCGCACCATCAATTGATCGTAGAGCTTGCCGCTAGCCTTGTTCGCCGCGCGCGCCTCGTCCGCCTTCTTGTTCTCGTCGAGCGTCTTCAGCTTCGGATCGATCTCCATGGTCACGAGCAGATGTTCCCCGTCGGGAAACACGACCAGATTGCCGATGTCGAGCGGAAACTTGGAGAGTTGCACCGGTTCGCCGCCGTCGACCGCCATGCGCCAGACCTGGCTCGAGCCCGAGCGCGTCGACAGGAACACGAGGCTCTTGCCATCCGGCATCCAACGCGCATTGCCGTCGGAAGCAGGATTGGAAGTCAGCTGCCTGGAGGACGAGCCGTCGAGCGTCGCGATCCAGACATCGGTGCGACCCTTGTTCGCCGCCAGGTCGGTCGTGCGCAGGTTGTAGGCGACCCACTTGCCGTCGGGCGAAACTTGCGGATCGGAGATGCGATCCATGGCGAGCATTTCGTCGATCGAGAAGGGGTGCTTGTCCTGCGCGAATGCGATCGAGACGCAGAACAGGACAGCCAGGCCGGTGAGTGTGAGTTTCATGCGCGGATTCCTTGGAGGGGG
>JAYUOR010000268.1:0-11811 GCA_043760765.1 Planctomycetota bacterium
CACGACGAAGATGAACGCTACGCTCATCACGGCGAACATGCTCCCGATCCAACCCTTGGATGGACTGTCCGCGAGGCCGAAGAAAAGACGCGCGCACAGTCCGTAGCCCAAAGCCACGACGGCCGAGGACCACCATACTCGGCGCCGAATCGATGACTCCAGCGGGCTCAAGTCGGACATTTCAAAGAGACTAGCCGGGTTTGGAGCCTGGCGCCATGCAAGTCTTCTAGCCTGGCAATCTTGTAGACTCGCGCGCGTTCGGGCGACGCGTCCGAATGTTCACTTCAGACTCCGCATGCCTGAGCAATCAACGAAGCATCCACATGAAAACAATTTTGTTCTCTCTGATATTGGCTGGTTCACTGTCGAGCATCGCTCTGCAGAATCCCGTGAAGGAAGCTCCGCCGAGCGCACCGAAGGAAACCGTCGTCGTCAAGACGGCCGACGTCAAATGGGGAGAGCATCCATTCGTGCCGGGCGCGAAGTTGGCGGTGCAGAGCGGCGATCCCGCGAAGGGCGCCGCCGTCTTGCTGATGAAGTTCCCCAAGGGCATGACCATTCCAGCTCACTGGCACACTTCTGGCGAGACAGTCACGATCGTTTCCGGCATCGCATTGCTCGGCAACGGGGAAACCGTGGACGCCGCGAAGGGAACTGAAGTCGGCCCGGGCAGCTACGCGGTCATTCCGAGCAAGAATCCGCACTGGGCGATCGCGAAAGAAGAGCTCGTGTTTTCGGTCACTCTGGACAAGGCGGTGGACTTTCACTTGTGCGGCGAAAAGAAGTAGCCGCGTCCTGATGTCCTGAGGTCTCGCGACAGTCACTCCGAGGTTTGAAGATGACCAACGGCAACGATCGCGAAGCGGATTGGATCTCCAACGTCTACCAGCCCGGCGCGCGGCAATTCACGTTGCGCGCCGTGCTGGTGGGCATGTTGATCGGTGTCGTGATGTGCCTGTCGAACCTGTACGTCTTCTTCAAGACGGGCTGGTCGATGGGCGTCACGATCACGGCCTCGATCCTCGCGTTCAGCACGTTTCGACTCTTGGAAGCGCTGCGTGTGACGAAGACGCCGCTCACTGCGCTGGAGAACAACGTGCTGACCACGGTCGCTTCGGGCGCGGGCTACATGACGGGCGGCGGCAACATGGCAGCGCTCGGCGCGTTGCTCATGGTGACTGCGGTCAGGCCGGCGACACTGCCCTTGGTCGCGTGGTTCGCATTGATCGCGGCGCTCGGCGTGTTCGTCGCGATTCCGATCAAGCGCCAGTTGATCAATCAGGAAGCGCTCGCTTTCCCGACCGGCACCGCAACGGCGGAGACGATCCGCTCGATCCACTCCGTCGGCGCGCAGGCCGGCGAGGGAGCGAAGCAGGCCAAGGCGCTGCTATTCAGCGGACTGTTCGCGGCAATCCTGAGTTGGTTCCGCGAAGCGAAGCTCGCATGGATGCTGCCGTTCAACGTTCCGCCGGTGATCTCGCTGCCTTTCACGGTCGCCGGGCGCGCGGCGGCCGATTGGACGCTGGCGTTGAAGACTGAAGTCGTGCTCGTCGGCGCGGGCGCGTTGATGAGTTTCCGGACGACGTGGTCGTTGTTGCTCGGCGGCGTGTTGACCTACGGCGTGCTCGCACCCTCGCTGTTCGAACGCGGTTTGATCAGCACGGTCAGCTACAAGGCCATCGTCGGTTGGACCGTGTGGCCTGGCGCTTCGTTGCTCGTGGCAGCGGGGCTGACTTCGTTCGCGCTTGATTGGCGCAGCATCGCGCGCTCCTTCTCAGGTCTTGCGCGCATCTTCCGCCGGCGCGATGCGGGCGAGGTCGAGCCCGAGATCGAACGGATCGAATGTCCGTCGTGGTGGTTTCCAGCGGGATTTCTGCTGCTTTCGCCGCTGGTGGTGATCTTGATGGTCGTCTTGTTCCAGATTCCTTTCTGGGCCGGTCTGATCGCGCTGCCGCTGGCCGTGATCATGGGTTTCGTGGCCGCGCGCGTGACCGGCGAGACCGATGTCACGCCAACCAAAGCGCTCGGCCCGGTGACGCAACTAGTCTTCGGCGTGATCACGCCGGGCAATCTCTCGGGCAACATCATGTCCGCGAACGTCACCGGCGGAGTGGGCTTGCACGCGGCCGACCTCTTGACGACCTTGAAGACCGGCTGGCTGCTCGGCGGCAATCCGCGCGCGCAGTTTTATGGGCAATTGTTCGGCGTGGTCGTTGGCGCGCTCGTGATCGTGCCCGCGCTCGGCCTGTTAATTCCTGATCCGCAGTTGCTCGGATCTGAAACATGGCCCGCGCCATCGTGCGTCGTCTGGGCCGGCGTGTCAGAGGCATTCGCTCACGGACTCGGCGCGCTCGGATCCCAGGCGCGCATCGCGATCGCAGTCGGGTTGGCGCTGGGCGTCGTGCTGACGCTGGCCGAGCGATTCGCGTCCCCACGCGTCAAGGCATTCGTGCCCTCGCCTTCGGGCCTGGGACTTTCGATGGTCATCCCGGGCAGTAACGTGATCGCGATGTTCCTCGGCGGACTTGGCGCGGAAGGCCTGCGCCGCTGGCGACCGCTCTTCGCGTCGAGCTATCTCGTGCCGATCGCTTCGGGCTTCATCGCCGGTGAAAGTCTGATGGGCGTGCTCATCGTGGTGCTCAAGGTCGCCGAAGTGTTGCCGATGTGAGACGCGCGGACGGCACAAGCGCGTAGTCGCCCCCGCGTGGCGACCCCGCCAGGAAGGCGAAGTGGCACTTTCCATGGCCATTGGAGCCGGTGCAAGCGGCCTGCATCGAGCCGTTTGTCGCGTAGAACTTCGTACGCCGGCGGTGGGCAGTTGCCTTGATCTTTCCAGAAGATTTCCCTCCAAACGCCTTGCGGAAATCAAACAGGTGCGGGGACACTGTCCCTCGCTGCGCAGCACTTCCTGCCGCGCCGCTCGGTCCCCCTCAGGAGTCTTGCCATGTCTGCCCGCATTTTGCCCCTTGGCGTTCGCCTTCCCCGTTTCGTCGGCAGCCTCGTTTTCCTGGCGACGCTCATCGCCGCCTTCGCCGCGCCGGGAATGGCGCAGGTGCGGATCAGCCAGCTCAACGGAGCAGGCGGCAATCAGTTCTCGCCAATCACCAACGATTACATCGAACTCTACAACGCGGGCGCTGTTGCCCAATCCTTGGTGGGTTGGTCAGTGCAGTACGCGGGGGACACGGGCACGACATGGACCGTGACTGCGTTGAGCGGTTCGATCGCGCCCGGCAAGTACTTCCTGATCCAAGAGGCTGCCGGCGGCACCTTGATCGCAGGCCAAGCCGTCGCTCTGCCGACCGCCGATATCACTGGCACGATTGCGATGGGAGCCAACGCTGGCAAGGTTGCTCTGTGCAACAGCATCACCGCCCTTACAGGCGCTGCTCCAACGAGCGTGACGATCATGGACTTTGTCGGCTTCGGGACCACTGCGAATGGACAGGAGCCGCTGACTGGAGTGAGCGTCGCACTCAACAACGCACCGATTCCCCTGGCGGGCCGATCGATCTTCCGAGTCAACTGCGGCAACACGGACTCGAACAACAATGCTGCTGACTTCGTCACCGGGTATCCGAGCCCGCGCAATCTGGCCAGCCCTGCTGCGGGTGGGCTGAGCGGCATTGGCGGAGCGCTTCCGTACCTGGCCGAGGCAGGTCAGCAAGTACGCCTCTCGGTCACGCCGGCCTTGTGTGGAACCAACCTGCTCAATCCGCTGACCACCGTTACGGCGGATTTGACGGGGATTGGACTCGGCGCGGCGACTGCGTTGCTGGACGACGGTACAGGTGGTGACCAGATCTCCGGCGACGGCATCTACTCCGCACTCGTCACGGTCGGCGCTGTCGGGTCCGGGAACAAGAATTTGCCGGTCGTTTTCGGCGACAGCCTTGGGCAGTCCGGCGGCTCGTATATTCCGTTCTTCCTGGAGCCTTCGACCAACCCCGACAACGACAACTGTGCTTTTGCTCAGTCGATCGTGGGCCCTTTCATCGTACCGGTCGACAGAGCATTCAACTTCACGGGTGCGAGCGCAGAACCCAATCCAATCTCGAGCCTGACCACAGCGCCGACCAGCGGCAACGGCTCGCGTCGCGGTCTGTGGTACACAGTGACGGGCACGGGCACCACTCTGACGGCCTCGCTTTGCCCGACGGTTCTAGACACGGCCTTGATCGTGATGGGAGGTACCTGCGAGGGCCTGACCGTTGTGGCCAACGGCGATGACAATGGCCCGGCCTGCACGGGAACTGCGGCCTCCGCAAGTTGGTGCTCGGCGATCGGGGTGACCTACTACGTTTGGATCGCGCCCTTTGCCTCAGGCGCTTCGACCGTTGCGGGCACCCTGCGCATCAGCGACGGGGGCGTTGCTTGCGCTACCGCCGCAAACGTCAGCGTGTGTGCACCAACCTTCCCGGCTGGAGCGATCGTCGAGGCTGAGGCGGGCTTCGGACCGGCGAGCAACGACGGTTGCGATGCGGCGGGAAGCAACACGACTGCGGGAAGATTCACGGACATCGTCAGCCCGAGCTTCCCGCCCACCACGATTCGCGGCACATCTCGAGGTTATGCCGACGGCCGCGACGCGGACTGGTATCGATTCCAGGCTGGCGCTACGGACATCTTGACCGCGAGCATTACGCCCCAATTCTCAGCCATAGTGCAGATCTTGCAACTCGGCGCGACTGGCGGTTGCCCGGCCACGACGCTGGTGACGTCGGCTTCGTCTGGTCGCTGCACTCCGATCAACGTCAGCTTCGCGGTCACGCAGAACAATTGGTACGCGGTACGCGTGATCCAGGGGCCGGCCCCGACCGTATTCGGTGGCTTCGCACCCGCAGCCTTCGCCTACAACTACTTCGGCACGATCTCCATCGGCGGTCCGCCGGTCAACGACAACTGCAGCGGCGCGCTGGCCGGAGTCTGCGGCGGCTCGGTGACGGGCAACACGTCGATGGCGACTGTCGACACGACGCCTCTGTGCGGGCCGCCCCAAGTGGCGCCTGGCATCTGGTACTCGGTTGTCGGCACGGGCTTCCCGATCACCGCGACGACCTGCGATCCGGGCACGCTGTTCGATACGCGATTGACGGTTTTCTCCGGCACTTGCGGCAGCCTGAGCTGCGTGGCCAACAACGACGATGATGGCGTGTGCGTGTCGCCGGATCGCTCGACGGTGGTCTTCCCCACAACGTCCGGGACGACGTACTTCCTGTTGATTCACGGACACCTGGCGACGGACAAGGGCGCTTTCAAGCTGACGATGACGTGCCCGAACTACTGCACGCCCTCAGTGAGTGGTCCATGTGGTACTTCGAACGAGTACATCAGTAACGTCACGATCGGCACGATCAACAACACGACCGCCTGCGCCCTCGGCTACGAAAACTTGTCGGGGCTGTCGACGGCCGTGAATCAAGGCGGGATTGCTCCGATCTCGGCAACCGTCTCCACGTGGTTCAGCTCTGACACGGTCACAGTGTTCTGTGACTGGAACCAGAACCTGGTCCTGGACGACCTCGGCGAAGTTACGGTGTTGACCGATCCGGGCTCGCACATCTACAGCGGCACGATCAACGTGCCCTTCGGTGCGACACTGGGCAACACGCGCATGCGCGTGCGGCTCAATTTCGGCGCGAATCCTGGCCCCTGCGGCAACACGAGCTTCGGCAACATCGAAGACTACACGCTGACCGTCGGCACGCCGCTGCCGCCGAGCAACGACACATGCGCGGGTGCCTTCCTCATCGCATGTGGCGGCTCAATCCTCGGCAACACGTCACTTGCCACGGTCGATGGTCCGCCGGCCTGCGGACCGGCGCCGGTCGCGCGAGGCGTCTGGTACTCCTTCTCGGGCACTGGCCTGCCGGTCTCGCTGACCACGTGCAACCCGTCGACTTTGTACGACACACGCCTGAGCGTCTACTCGGGCACGTGCGGATCGCTGACCTGCATTGCCGACAACGATGACGACGGCACCTGCACGCCGGGCACGCGCTCGACTGTCAACTTCGCCACTTTGCTGGGCACGCAGTACTACGTGCTCGTGCATGGCAAGAGCGCGAGCGATTCCGGCGCGTTCAACTTGGCTTTGACCTGCGTCGACTACTGCGTCGCGATCTCGACCGATACGTCACTTGGGGACGAGTACATCCGTCGCGTCCAGCTCGGGACGATTGACAATACGCCCGCCTTGACCGGGCAGAACAACTACACGCTCTATCCGCTCACGACGAATCTCGAGCGCTGTGTCGCAACTCCCGTTCTGGTCACGATCAGCACGGCGTCGTTCCTGACAAGCGACCGCTCGACGGTGTGGGTCGACTGGAATCAAAATCTTGACTTCACCGATCCGGGCGAGAAGTTCGCTCTCAACGGTGGCGGCCCCGGCGTCTCGACGCCGATCATCGGTTTCCTGGGCACGATTACCCCCCCCTCCGGCGCGCTGCTCGGTGTGACGCGCGTGCGCGTGGCGATGGGCGACTCGGTCAGTGGAGTCGTTTACAACCCGAACGCTCCGTGCGGGACGTTCCAGTACGGCGAAGTCGAGGACTACTTCGTCAACGTGACTGCCGGTGGTCCGCCGATCGTCAGCGTCGATCCGCTGCCGAGCAACGTCTGTCAAGGCGCGAATGCCAGCTTCAGCGTCGTCGCGAGCGGCACGAGCGTCCTCTCCTACCAGTGGCGTCGCAACACGGTCAACCTGACCAACGGCGGCAACATTGCCGGCGCCACCTCGGCGATCCTGTCGATCCTTCCGGCGGGCCTCGGCGACGCGGGGAGCTACGACTGCGTCGTCACCAATGGCTGCAGTTCGGCGACTTCGGGCGCCGCCGCGCTTTCCGTCAATTCCAGCTCGCTGTGGTATGCGGACGTGGACTCCGACGGATACGGCAATGCTGCTTCGTCGCTGTTCACGTGCGTGGCGCCCCCTGGCTACGTTCTGGTCGCCGGAGACTGCAACGACAACAACAACACGGTCTATCCCGGTGCGCCGGAACTGTGCGACGGCCTCGACAACGACTGCGACACGCTGGTCGATGAAGGCGTAGGACCGTTCTGGTTCCAGGACCTCGATGCGGACGGATTTGGCAACATCGCGGTGACGCAACAGGCCTGCACGGCGCCTTCGGGCTACGTCGCCAACTCGACCGACTGCAACGACAACAACAACACGGTCTACCCCGGCGCGCCGGAGCTCTGCGACCTGCTCGACAACGACTGCGACGGGTTCGTCGACGAAGGCAACGTCGGTCTGACCTGGTACCAGGACTTCGACGCCGACGGATTCGGCAACCTCGCGGTGACGCAATTGGCCTGCGCGCAGCCCCCCGGCTACGTTGCCAGCTCGACCGATTGCAACGACACCAACAACACGGTCTATCCGGGCGCGCCGGAGATCTGTGACTTCCTCGACAACAACTGCGACGGGTTTATCGACAACGGCGTGCCCGCTCCGGCCATCGTCTATTGCAACCCGAGCTTTGGCGCGCTCAACCCTGGCGACAACCCCGCGGGGCCGGGCCTCTCGTACCTGTGCGATTCGTTCGCCACGATCCAGGCCGGCGTCAACGCAGTTGCACCGGGCGGCACCGTGGTGGTCGAGCCGGGTCTCTTTGAAGAGCAGGTCGTGATCAGCAACAGCGGTCTCACGGTGCTGGGCTCCGGCTCGGGCACCAATCCGTTGGTCGACTCGATCGTGCGTTCGCCGGTCAGTCTCAGCTACTCGTTCAACACCGGTGCGAACAACTTCCCGGTCATCGGCGTTCACGACTGCGCGAGCGTGTCGATGTCCGACCTGCGCGTGGACGGCTTCGGCCGCGGCAACGCGAACTATCGCTTCGTCGGTGTCGCCTACTACAACGCGGGCGGAGCACAGTCGAACGTCCATGTCAGCGGCATCAGCGAGACGCCGATGAACGGGAATCAGCACGGCGTGGCGTATTACGTCAACAACAACAACGGCGGTCCCTACACGCTCGCGATGAGCAACTGCGACGCCGACTCCTACCAGAAGAACGGGATGGTGCTCGCCGGTGTCGGCTTGACGGCGCTGCTGAACGGCTGCGACGTCAGCGGTCAGGGCCCGATCAGCTACACGGCCCAGAACGGCATCCAGATCGGCGATGGAGCGAGCGGCTCGCTCACGAATTGCTCGGCTTCGAACCACGTCTACACGCCGGGACCGGAAACGGCCTGCGGCATCCTCGCGATCCAGACCACGGGGACGATCAACACGGCGAACTGCGTGTTGAACGACAACTCGAGCGGCATTTACTACTACGTGGCCAGCGGCGCGATCACCGATTCGACGATCACGAGCAGCAACGGCATCTACGACGGCATCGATCTCGCCAACGACGGCAGCAACGCCTTCTTCGCCACACCTGCGCGCCGGCCGGCGCCCTACGATGTCGGCTTCACGCCGGATGACAGCCTGCTCGCGCAGGTCGTAGCGATTTCCGGCACGACGATGACCGGCCACGGCCTAGGCCTCAGCGCCGGCGTGTACGGCTACAGCTTCGGCTCGACACTCGACGTCACGATCCAGAATTGCTTCAGCAATAGTTGGGACTACGGCGTCTGGATGCAGGAGGACGTGGGCGGCACGACGACCTGCAGCGCGAACGGCAACGACCTTTCGACCAATGTGACGCGCGCTTTCCGCAACGAAGCGGTCGGCGTCGCGGATGCTTCCACCAACTGGTGGGGCTCGAGCCTGGCCGCCTCCGTCGCCGCGCAAGCGGACGTCGGCGTCGACTACACACCGTGGCTCAACTCCGGTCTGGACACTGTGGTGCCGGGCTTCCAAGGCGACTTCAGCTCGCTGTCCGCGGACGACAACAGTCCGCAGACGGGCGCAGTCACGCGCATCCAGGAAGGCCACGACCGGCTTGCGGTCGGCGGAACTTTGAGCGTCATGGCCGGTACCTACTCCGAAAACGTCGCGATCAACAAGCGCGTGACGATCGACGGAGCGGGCTCAGGCACCTCGGCGTCCGACACGGTCGTCAATGCAGCGAGCGGCGCTGCGCCCGTCTTCTCGGTCGGAGCGAGCGGCACCAACAATGCCAATCGCCTGACCCTGCGCGACATGCGCGTCAGCGGCGGCTCTGATGGCGTGGCCGTCACTGCTTCCAACGCGAGTTTCCTGCGCTTGCTGAACCTGGCCTGCGTGAGCAACTACAACGGCGTGCACTTCAGCGCCAGTTCCGGCACGGCCTCGGACGTCGAAATCGACGCCTGCGACGTGTCGAACAACGGTAATGTCGGTCTGCGCGTCGCTTCGTCGCTGAGTTCGGCCACTCGCCTGCACGTGAACGGCGGGCTGATGCAAGGCAACGGCTCCCAGGCCTTCATCTTCAATCCGGATCTCAATGCGGCCTGCCTGGGCGATGACATCAGCTTCGACGGGACCGTGTTCGCGAACAACGGCAACCCGGCCGACGGTGGCACGGGACACCTGAGCTACTACGGCTTCAACGGCTCGGCCCTGCTGCGCAATTTGACGATGAGCGGCGCGACTCGGGTGCCGGTGCAGTTCCGCGGCATCGGTACCGATGGCGTTCCGGGAACCTGGTCGCCGCTGGGCGCGGTGGTCATCGACAACGTGACGATCTCCGGCGCGACCAAGCGGCCGGGTGTCTACATCCAGCTCTACACGGACATTTCCAATGTCTCGCTCTCGAACCTGAACCTCTCGGGCGTCGTCTCGTCGAACCCGCCTTTCGGCGGATTCGCGACCGGCATGCAGCTCGACCACACCGGGCCGCCGCTCTTGCTCGGCAACACGATCTTCCCCTGCCAGGGCACGGGCTATGTCGGACTGGCGGTCGTCAACACAGGTGGAGCCAGCGCGGATTGCTCGACGGTCTTCGGTACTGCGATCACGCACCCGCAGAAGGAAGCCTGCATCTTCGATGTCGGTGACGCGCCGGGATTCGGCGACGTGACCATCGCGCCGGCGGCGCCGACCTACTTCCGCGACCTCGATGCGGACGGCTTCGGCGATGCGTTGAATTCGCTGCAATCGTGCACACCGCCCGTGGGCTACGTCACGAACGCCACGGATTGCAACGACAACAACAACGCCGTGTACCCCGGTGCGCCGGAATTGTGCGACTTGCTCGACAACGACTGCGACGGATTCATCGACGAGGGTGTCGGACCGTTCTGGTTCCGGGACCTCGATGCCGACGGCTTCGGCAACCCGGCGGTGACGCTGCAGGCCTGCTCGCAACCCTCGGGTTACGTGGCCAACAACACGGACTGCAACGACAACAACAACACGGTCTACCCGGGCGCCCCGGAACTGTGCGACTTGCTCGACAACGATTGCGACGGCCTGACCGACGAAGGCGTCGGACCGTTCTGGTTCCGTGACCTCGATGCCGACGGCTTCGGAAACGCGGCGGTCACGCTGCAGGCTTGCTCGCAGCCCTCGGGCTACGTCGCAAACTCCACGGACTGCAATGACAACAACAGCGCCGTGTTCCCGGGTGCACCTGAAGTCTGCGACGGCCTCGACAACGACTGCGACGGCTTCACCGACGAAGGCGTGGGACCGATCTGGTACCGCGACTTCGACGCGGACGGCTTCGGGAACGTGGCGGTCACACAGCAAGCTTGCTCGCAGCCCTCGGGCTACGTGGCGAACTCCACGGACTGCAACGACAGCAACAACACCGTGTATCCGGGCGCTGTGGAATTGTGCGACGGCCTCGACAACGACTGCGATACGCAGATCGACGAGGGCGTCGGACCGTTCTGGTTCCAGGATCTCGACGGCGACGGATTCGGCGACCCGAACGTGTTTGTCCAATCGTGCACGCAGCCCCTGGGTTACGTCGCGAACAACTCCGACCTCTGCCCGGCGGATCCGCTGAAGCAGTCGCCGGGCGCGTGTGGTTGCGGCGTGCCGGAGACGGACACTGACAGCGACGGCGTACCGAACTGCATCGACAACTGTCCGATCAACTTCAACCCGACCCAGGCGGACCAGGACGGCGACAACGTCGGCGATGCCTGCGACAACTGCCCGGTGAATGCGAATCCCGGTCAGGAGGACTGCGACAACGACAATCTCGGCGACGTCTGTGCGATCGCATCCGGCATCTCGCTGGACTGCAACGCGAACGGCATCCCCGACAGTTGCGAAGTCGCGCAGTTGGACTGCAACGGCAACGGGCTGCCGGATGACTGCGACATCCTTTCCGGCTTCAGTTACGACAACAACTCCAACGGCATCCCCGACGAGTGCGAATCGTCAGGCGGAATCGCCTACTGCTTCGGCGACGGAACCGGAACGCCTTGCCCGTGTGGAAACATTGGCACGAGCGGTCGCGGCTGCGCCAACTCGACCGGCAACGGTTCGAAGCTTGCCAACATCGGCGGGACCAGCGTTTCGCTGGACAACGCCTTCCTCTCGACGATCGGGCTGCCGGGCAACAAGGCCTGCCTGTTCATCGGCGGACAAGTGGCGACGACCGGCATTCCGTTCTACGACGGTCTCTTGTGCCTGAGCCCGCAGAAGCGCTTCCCCGGCGGACAAAGCACGCCGTTCGGAGCGAGGAACCTCACGACTCCCGTGGCGTTCTCCAACTTCCTGATCACGGTCGGCAGCACCTGGCACTTCCAGACCTGGCACCGCGACTCGGTCGGCGGCTCGCCTTGCGGCACGCGCGCCAACCTTTCGAACGGTCTGCGGATCAGCTTCACGCCGTGATCACAGGCCGACTCTGCGGCTCGCGCGTTCCGTAGGGAGCGCGAGCCCTAGAGCAGGACTCTTGCTGACGGGGGCGTGCCGCG
>JAYUOR010000269.1:0-4310 GCA_043760765.1 Planctomycetota bacterium
GCCGGGCGACCACGCGGGCAGCATCAGCGCGAGCGACGCGCGACCGCCGCTTGGGATACGCGCCTCGACCTCGGCTAGATGCGTCTCCGGCGCGGGTGCGCGAATCGTGTAGACGATCGGATCAGAAACGGCGAACGCGAGCAGCAGGGGGAAGAACATGGCGTCGTCATCCTATGCGAGGCCTCGCGCCGCAAGCGCATGCGGCGAACGCCGGGTGTGGGAGGAGCACCCGGACGCCGCGACCCCCCTGCTCAGGCACTCGTCTGCTCGAGTGTGCGCTCGCGCGCCTTCCTGGCCCTCGGGTTCGCTCACGACTTGCAGCTTCGGGGTAGGTGCTCGTGGCGCGCACAGGTGCGCTCGTGCGCGCAGGAGAGCGCGAGCGGCTCGAACCTCCCCGTCGCTACGTCGCATGAGACCTGTCGCGCGAGCCAGGAAGTTGTCGGGAATGCCAAGTCTGCAACCAAGAAGTCGAGACTTCCTTGTCGAAGGCCCTCGCGCAACTGTCCAGTCATTCGCCGTGAACTAGCACAGTACCCCTCCTGAACTTGAACTGTCCTTTGTCCGAGGTGTCGTAGCCGTTCACTTGATTGGAGACTTCGGCCTTCGTGATCTTGTACGGGTTGGACGAAGGCAGTTGAAATTGGATCGCATTGTCCACGCCACCGGGAATGGTCCTGTTCCCCCTCGTTTCAACAGGCTTTCCATCCTTCATTTCCTGCCTTATGACCACGTTATTGTTCTCGCCGGCGTTGATCCCGTCCTTCTTCGGATTCAATTTCCTGAGCGCGTTCACTTGATCGACCGCGGTCGTCACCAGGAGATTCCACTGGGCCGAAACTTTTCCGATCTCTTTGTCCCTTTTCTCTTTCGTATCCCGATCTTTTACTACTTGGTCGGCCGATTTCTTCATCTCTCCTTGCTTGTCCTGGAGACTCTTCGCCTCCTGCTCCTTTACTTTCGCCTGTGCCTCCGCATCCTGCTTCTTCTTTCGGCACGGGTCGCACAGTTTGTTCTTCGTCTCTTGGGGCGTCTTGATCAGTTTCTTGCAAGTACCGCAATTGGCCATTTTGTTCTCCTTCACACAGGTTTGCCTAGGCTGGTTGAGGAGGCTCGAACCTGTGGAAACGGCCTGCTGTCGGAACTTGCGCCTTGGCGATTCCGGCACCAGTGACCGATCCCGACTGAAGACACATCGTCATCAGTCCGTCAACCTCAACTTCACAAGACAATGCCCCGTCAGGAGAAGAAAGTCAATCGGCGAGACCCTTGATTGGCTTCCGCGGTTTGAGGTTGGTGGGAAGCAAGACGCACGGCTTGTCCGTCCCGTAGATCCTATGCGCAGGCCTGACGCCATGACCGAGTTAGCGCGGCCGATCTCGCATGCCGATCCTGGGAGCGCTGTGGGCGAAGTTGGGGAGCGCGAACTCGGCGCGACCTCAATTCAAGGCTCGTGCAGTACCCCGTTCGACCTGCGCTGGTGCGGCAGGAGCGACTCGAGCCGCAAGAACCAGGACCAACGGCCAACTCGCCCCCAAAGCGACTTCGACGCTGGCAGCGTCGCTGCATGAGTCGAAGTCTCGCAGGTCTCATCTCCACTGAAATTGACTCGAACCCTGCCCACTGAGTATGTATGGCGAACATACACTCGAGTACGGGCCATCCGACGAGTGCCACTCAACCAAAGAAGGTCCTCCATGAAACTTTTCTATGACCCGCCGGTGGTGAAGGTCGACTCTGACGTCTTCAAAGACTCCAGCATCAAGTGGCAGGTCTCCCTGAACGATGAGGTGGTCAAGGCGCTCGACAAGAACCCGCTGCTGCACAAGCAGATCGCGAAGTCGCTCGACGCGGACTACGCGGAGTTCAAAAAGAAAATCGGCGAACTCGCGAAAACGTTCGGCGCCAAGATCAAGGCCGCCGCCGCAGACGAGGCCAAAGTCAAGGAGTTCGAGGGCCAGTTCAACTCGATGGTGAACGCGGCCAAGATCGCCGCGACCGCGGATGCCAAGGACAGCGTCTCCGGCCACTGGAACGCTTTCGCCAAGAACGACAAGGAGTACAAGAAGTACAAATTGGACGTCGGCATCCAGATCGGCTTCAAGGTCGGCGGCTTGGCTATCGGAATCGCCTCGATGGCATCCGCGGGCGCTTCCTTCGGTGCGACGTCGATCCCGGCGGTCATCGCGCTGGTCCGCTCGAGCGCGCAGCTCGGCGACACCGTCTACAAAGCGATGAAGGACGTCTTGAAGGACGCCGCGGAGATCAAGAAGGCCGCAACCAAGATCGCCGCCGACTTCAAGACAGCGAAGGGCAATCCGAAAGCATCCAAGATCGCCGGAGACTTCATGAAGCAGCTCGGCAACAAGGCGCTCGGCGTCGATATCGTGGCGACGGCGAAGACGTGCCAGGAAGGCTTGAAGCGCGTGAAGCCGAAGTGCGCCGGCCTGATCGTCAACACGCACAAGCTCTACGCCGAATTGCAGAAGCTGAAGGTGGCGATGCTCACTCTTCCGGCCGTGGCGCAGAACGACAAGCGACTTTCAGAGATGGACACCAAGGTCGCCGAGATGCAGCAGAAGGTCGAGGCCAAGATGACCAAGATCGAGACCGTTCAGACGCTGATCGCCGAGATCGAGCCGAAGATCGAGGAGATCAAGAACCTGAGGCCGGAGGCGCTGAAGTACCTCGAAAAGGGCGCCGAGCTGGTGCTGGACCTCGGCTTCGGCGTCATGAGCCCCGAGGACCTCGCCATCAACGCCACATTGATGGTTGCCGAGAAAGCGCTCGGCGAACTGAAGTAGCCCCCACCGATACGGTAGCAGGTTCGACTTCGACACATGGCCGTGCGGAGAAGTCAGGCTCTGCTCCAAACCATTTTCACCGCGCCATGGAGAGAATAGTTCGGAGTGGAGCCTGACCGTACGTGATCGCTTCGAATCCGACGCTTCAACGCATCTACGCCACGGTGGACTCGATTCCGCGGGGCTGTGTCGCGACTTAGGATCAGGTCGCGCGCGAAGCGTTTTTGCCGGGGCGAGCTCGTCTGGTCGGCCGCGTGCTGCGCAAATTGCCCAAGGGCTCGCTGCTCGCTTGGCATCGCGTAATCAATGCCTCAGGCAAACTCAGCACGGGCGGTCTCTCCGCAGCCGAGCAAGCCAAGTGCTTGAAGCGCGAAGGCGTGCACTTCGGTCCACGCGGGCGCATTTCGCTGGCCGAATTCGGGTGGCGCCCGGATTGACCGATACGGTACCTGGTTCAACTTCGACATACGCATGTGGCGGCGAATCGTCGCCGAGATGTAGACGTCGAGCCTGGTACCGTACCTCGATCGTGTTCGTGAGCGTCGTACGACGCGTGCGCGAACACGCCTCGCACGCTGTGGGTCAACCCAGATTCGCCGCGGCGAATTCCCAGTTCACGAGCTTGTCGAGGAAGGCCGTGATGTAGTCCGGCCGGCGATTCTGGAAGTCCAGGTAGTAGGCGTGCTCCCAGACGTCCATCGTGATCAGGCACTTCTTGCCGCGCGCCATCGGTGTGTCGGCGTTGGCGGTTTTCTCAACACTGAGTTTGCCGCCGTCGAGCACGAGCCATGCCCAGCCCGACCCGAATTGCGTTTTGCCCGCAGTCGCGAAAGCGTCCTTGAACTTGTCGTAGCCGCCGAAGGACGTGCCGATCAAATCGAGCAGCTTGCCCGTCGGCTGACCGCCGCCCTTCGCAGCCATGCTCTTCCAATAGAAGGTATGGTTCCAGATCTGCGCGGCGTTGTTGAACACGCCCGCTTTGGCCGCGTCGCCGGCGGTCTTCTTGATCAGGTCCTCGAGCGAGAGCGCCGCGAGGTCCGGCATGTCCTTCAACAGGCCGTTGAGGTTGTCGACGTAGGCTTTGTGGTGCTTGCCGTAGTGAAAGCCAATCGTCTTAGCCGTGATGATCGGATCGAGCGCGTTGTCAGCGTAGGGCAGGGGCGGCAGTTCGTGGACCATGATGTTGGGGTTGGGATCGAGGGGACTTGCCGTGCTCTCGCTCAAGGGCGAAAGAGCGGCGGAGAAAGACAAAGGCTGGAGCGCAACGATGGCAGTGCCCGCGAGAGCACCGCTCAGAATCGCGCGACGATCAATCGGGTTCGTGGCAGGATCGGACATAGGTTTGCTCCGTTGGATGAAACGCCAGCGTGGATTGCGCTCAGCATCATGCCGCAGGGACCGTCTGGTTCGAAAAAGAAACCAGACTCGCTGTCGCAGCGTGCGTTCCAGGCCCGGTTACGGCGGAAAAAACCCGCTGCATGTTGAGACCGAGCACCTTGCGAACGTCGC
>JAYUOR010000270.1:0-4304 GCA_043760765.1 Planctomycetota bacterium
GAGCCCGAGGCCGAACGCGCGGAAGAGCAGGTGCTCGAAGAGCTGCGCGGCGCCCTCTCGGGCGCGCGCGTGGACCTCGCCTGCGTGTTCGTCTCCCACCACTACGGCGCAGCGCTCGAAGACCTCGGCCCGCGGCTCGCGAAGGCGCTCGGCGCCGGCGCCCTGATCGGCTCGAGCGGCGAGACGATCATCGGCGGGGCGCGCGAGGTCGAGGAAGGCCCGGCGCTTTCGGTCTGGACGGGACATCTACCGGGAACCGAGGTGCGGCCCTTCAGCGCGCGCCTGGAAATGGACACCGAGGGCCACGGCCAATTCAACGGCGCGCCCGATGTCCAGGACAGCGCTCGCTCGAGCGTGCTCATGTTCGCCGATCCCTATTCCTTTGCCGCGGACGAATACTTGGCCTCGCTCGATCAACGCTTTCCGGGTGTCCAAGTGGTCGGCGGCATGTCGAGCGGTGGGCTCGGGCCCGGCCAAAACCTGTTGATCACCGAACACGGCCTGGTCGCGAGCGGGGCCGTCGGTGTCGTGCTCGAAGGCGATGTCGAAGTGCGCTCGGTGGTCAGTCAGGGTTGCCGGCCGGTCGGCAAGCCGTGGGTCGTCACGGGTTGCGAACAGAATGTGCTGCGCACACTCGCCTCGCGGCCGGCCACGGAAGTTCTCTTCGAAACCCTCGAGGGCCTGTCCAAGACGGACCGCGCGCTTTTCCAACGCCAGCCTTTCATGGGTCTGGCCATCGATGCGGCGAAGAGCACTTTCGAGCGCGGCGACTTCCTCGTGCGCGGCATCGTCGGCATCGAACCGAAGAACAAGTCCTTCGCGGTCGGCGACACGCTGCGCCGCGGTCAGACCGTGCAGTTCCTCGTGCGCGACGCGGAGTCGGCGAGCGAGGACTTGACCCAGATGGTCCGCGCGCACGGCGCGCACGTGCCCAAACATGCGGGCGGCGCGTACCAGAGCGGTGCGCTGCTTTTTTCGTGCAACGGGCGCGGTACGAACATGTTTCCCGCGCCCGACCACGACATCGGCTGCGTGCGCGCTGTGCTGCCTGGCGGCCTGCCGATCGCCGGTTTTTTCGCCAATGGCGAGTTCGGACCCGTCGGCCGACGCAATTTCCTGCACGGATTCACGGCCTCCCTCGCGCTGTTCCAGATGCGCGCGGACTGAGTTCGTGAAGCGTTCAGGCTCGCCCGGCGTGGCGCGCTTTGTGGATCAGATCGAGAGCGTAAGCCAGACCCAGAACTTGCGCGTGTCGGTGGCAATGGCGATGTCGTCGGCGTCGTAGTCGGCGTACTTCATGCCGACGACGAGTTCCTTGCGCAAGGGATAGGAAACTGCGGCGTCGAATTCGTCGCCGTAGTGATTACTGCCTTGATCGGCATTGAAGCTGTGCCACACGATCTGGCATTTGACCTTGGCCAACGTCGTCTCGAGCGAAATGTAGCTGTCGTTCAAGCCATCGTCGGGCGTGGTCAGGAACTTGTCGGCCCAACCGTTGAACGAGTGCAGAGTCGCGAGCGGGGTCTGGAACGCCTCACCCGGACCGCCCGAGCCGCCGAGCAGCTCATGGCCGACCTGCAGCACGAATCCTCGCAGACTCGCACCGATCTCCCCCAGGTAGTAAGGCTCATTGACGTCGTTGGGGTTGTCGCCCGCATCCTGCTGGGTCGCAAGTTCCGCGGCCCACTGGAAGCCCAGACGCTGCTCCGGCGCATGCTTGCCGCTCAGGCGCGCGCCGAAGGTATTGGTCGACTTCGTCGGATCGCTGTCCGAGTCGAGCAAGTACCCATAGGCGACGAGCGTGCCCAGCGGGCCGACGGCGCGCGAAAGGTGGACAAGGTGCGTGTGCGAGGGCAGATCGCCTTTGATCGGGTTGTCCCCAAGGACGGTGTTGACGTTGTCGACATAAACGTAGGTCGCTTCGATGCCGGCGATGTTCAGGGCGCTGAGCTTGAGCGCGTCGAAGGTCTGTTCGTTTTGGCGCCAGGCAACGCCACCGATGAAGCGTTGGTTGTCGAAGTTGATGCGCTGGCGGCCGAGGCGCACGTCCCAGCGCTCCGCGTCGGTGTGATCCAAAAATGCCTGGTTGATTTCGGCACCCTCCGGATCGGCCACGGTCGGATACTGTGTATTGCCGTTGGTAGTGCTGTTGTAGCTATCGTCGAAAAGCGCGGTCACGTCCTCGAATTCGAGCGTTCCCGACCAGCCGTGCCAGCGGGCGCTTTCGTAACCGAGCAGTGTGCGCAGCGTCAGCGCGTTCGCCCGCTTGGAGATGCCGTCCTGGTCGACATCTTCATATCGGAGGCGTGCTCCAAGCCAGAAGCGTCCATGCTTGAGCCATTCGACCCAATCCGCGGGCGGCACAGGCGACTTCTCTGCAACGACGGCCTGTGGCGGGTACTGCCCAGAGGGAGCCGCGACCTTTGACTCTTGCGCTGAGGCGGCCGCAACGCAGCCGGCCTGGATTGCGAGGAAGCTGAAGAGACACGCTCTTCGGACGCCAATCGGGAAAACGTTTCGGTGGTTCATGTTCGAGTTGTACCCCCACACTGGAATCACCGACCCCGGCCAATGGCCGTACTGGGGCCGTGCCGAAGTGCGTACGCAACAGGATCGCGCAATGCGCTGCGGTGCATGCAGCGCCCGCGATTTCCATTTAGACTACGAACTAAGTTCGTACTCGCTGCGACCTTCGACGACTGACCGTGAACGCAGGCGCGCACCAAACTGCAGCAAATCGCGGGGAATTCCCTGCGTGCCGCTGGATCCGCGCGCGAAGTTCGTCGGTTCACGGCTCGCAATGCAAGCAGCGGCTTGGTTCTTTCAATCTCCCTCTAGACCTCGAGAGCACCACCAAGGACAGCGTTGCCATGAAAAATGAACCCAAGCAGGCGTCGCCCGGCGTACGCAGCATCCTGGTGGCGTTGGACGGCGGCGGCCTCTCCGATCATGCCATCGAGCGAGCGCTTGAACTTGCCAAGGCGTTCGATGCCCGGCTCGAAATCGTGCACGCGCTAGGCCGCGCCGGCGTGCCCTGGGAACTGGTCCCTAGTCCGCTTGCGGTTTCGGCCCAGTCAGATCCCCTTTCGCGTGTGCGCGAGCAGGTCGTCACGCACGTCGGCGATCTGTTCGAACACGCAGGACATCCCCGCGCGGAAGCCGACGAACTGGTCAACGTGGTCACGGGTCAGCCCGCGGGCGTGCTCTTGGAGCGCGCGCAGAGCCTAGGTGCGGACCTGATCGTCCTGGGAGCACTGCGCAAGCGCCGCACTTTCGACTTCGGCAGCACGGCGCGCGCGATCCTGGCCAAAGCGCCCTGCGCGGTGTGGATCCAAGCGGGCGCGCCGACACCCATTCGCCGCATGCTGGTGGCATACGATTTCTCCGCGGAGAGTGCGCTGGCGCTGTCCACGGCGATCGATTTCGCGCGTCGTGTCGGCGCGAGCGTGCGCGTGCTGCACGTCTTCGACCTGCGTCCCTACATCATGGACGACGGTTTCTGGATCGCGAATTTCGAGTCGATCGACGACGCCCGCAAGTCGACTTCAGCGGAGTTCGAGAAGCTGATGGCAAGCACGGATTGGAATGGAATCGAACACGACTGGATCTTCGCCGAAGGCACGCCGGATGCACAGATTCTCGAGTCCGCGAAGTCCGCGGACCTGCTGTTGATGGGCACCCACGGCCGCTCGGGATTCGCGTCGGCAGTGCTTGGCAGCGTCGCCTACACGGTGCTCAAGAACAGCGTCGGTCCGGTCATGGTCGTGCGCAAACCGCAAAGGCAATTCGCACACGTATGACACGCAGGCTTCTCGAGTCCGTGATGGCGCCGCCAAAGCGCGCCCGTGCGGTGGAGTCCACGATTCAACTCGGAACAAGGCGACAGCGTTCGAACATGTGCGCAGCCCGGCCGGGAACGAGTTCGCAGTGCGGCGCGCGCCCCGGACGATCGAGGATCCGCAGGCTCTGCGGATGCGCCGATGGATCGCGGGCCGCAAATTCCACATCAAGTAGTGTGCTTTGGCCGCAGCGCTGGAGTGCTAGAATCAGCTCGTCCAGCGGCGAGTCCGCGCAAGCGCGAGATTCGTTACCTGGAGTCTCGTTCACTGCGCTCTTCTCCCAAGAACCTGTGATCTGGGAACCACGCCAACCCATGAAGCAGCCCAAGCACGATCTGACCGCACCCGGACGCGCCACGCCTGAAGCGCCGTCGGCCAAAGCGTCGATGGCGGCGCTGAGCGAAGCGATTCTGCGCGCCGTGCTTGATTCGGTGCTCGATCCGACGGTCACGATCGACGAGTTCG
>JAYUOR010000271.1:0-4297 GCA_043760765.1 Planctomycetota bacterium
GGCGATGTCGGCGCGCTGGTCAACCACCTGATCTCAGAACAGGAAATCGATCGCGGCGAACTCGCGCGCTTGAAGACCCTGATCGCCGACCGTCAGCGCAAGGAGAAGCCCAATGCACGCTGATCAATGGACGCTGGCTCTGGTCGGCTTCGACGGCACGTGGTCCGAGGGCCTTTCGTTCTTCGCGCTCGCGGGTTTGGCGTGGCTCCTGACCTACGCGCTGCATTCTAGCCTGCTGCTCGGCAGCGCCTGGCTCGCGACTCGGCGCCTGGCCACGTCGCGCGCCGGACTGCGCGAGCGGGTCTGGAAGTTCGCCGTGCTCGCGGCTTTCGTGACCGCGAGTCTGCAAGTCGGTCTGGGCTTCGAACCGCTGGGCGGACGATTGCCCCTGCGGCGCAACGCTGTTTCAAGCGCTGCTCCTGCTACTGCGCCCGAAACACCCCAAGCGCCTGCTGCGCGAGGCGACTTCAATGCGCTGGCGGATTCGCCGGCCTGGCCCAAGCTCGTCGCTCAGAATGTGCTGGCGAAGTTGCATGCGGCTCCGCGCGGCGCGGCGCTGGATGCGAATTCAAGGCTGGCCGAGAGCGAGCCGCGGGAAACGCTCGAGGATCGGGGCGCGCCGCCAGCGCTGGACGAAGCAACGCCAAGTCCGCTGCTTTCCGCCGCAGTCGTTCCGTGGAATCCGGGCCTCGGCGAGTGGACGCAATGGGCCTTCGCGGTGTGTCTCACCGGTGCGCTCGGCGGACTCTTGCTGTTCGCCCTCCTGTGGGTGCGCTTGAACGGATGTCTGCGCGACCGCGTGGCGCTCGAGCATGGCGCGTTGGCCGACAAATTGCGCGAACTCTGCGCGCGCGCGCAGATCAAGCGGCGCGTGCGCTTGTCCGTGGCCCCCGCACTCGGCGCGCCGATCAGCATGGGCATGTTCAAATCGGAGATCTGCGTTCCGCCGCGCGTGCTCTTGGAACTGAACGAAGAGGAACAGGAGGTCTTGCTGGCCCACGAGTTGGCCCACGTCGTGCGCCGCGATCCCTTGTGGCTAGCGGTCTGCCGTCTGTGCGAAGGCGTGTTCTTCTTTCAGCCGCTCAATCGCGTGGCGCGCCGCGAGATCGAAGACTGCGCCGAATTCCTGAGCGATGCGTGGGCCGTGCGCCAGACGGGCCTGCGCTTCTCGCTGGCGAGCTGCCTGACGCGCATCGCGGAATGGATCGTCGGCGAGCACCGCGTCTTGCCCGCGCCGGCCATGGCCCAGGGCCGTTCGCGCCTGCGCCATCGCGTGGAACTTCTGCTCGACGAAGGCTCGGCCAAGGAAGTCGATCGCAGTCCGGCTTGGGTCGGCGTGGCCTGCCTGGGATTCGGTGCGACGTTGATCGCGGTGGTGCCGTGTGTCAGCGCGACCGAAGCGCTGCTCGACGCGGGCGATCGCGGCGGACTCCTGTTCCTGCCCGATCGCGGCGATCGCACGCGGCAGGCGCCCGACGGTCCGGTCTGTGTGGATGAGGCCGCCTGCGAAGTGAAGAGCGAACCTAAGCTCGAAGTTTGCAGCGACAGTGCGGAAGAACTCGCTACGACGCCTGAGCCCGACAATGGCTTTGCGTTGCAATTCGAACTCGATGCACTCGCCGAGGAGATCGGGCTGTTGCGCGGCGAAGCCGCGAGGCTCGAACTTCACGGCGAACTTGCACGCGAAATCACGGGCGAATTGCAATTGCTCGAAATGAAACTCGCTCACGTGCGCGACCTGGGGTCGCGACTCGATTCACTGCGCAAGTCCGCGCTGTCGGGCTCGCGCGCGAAAAACCGGCCGGCGACTGAGTCGGACGCGAGACCCGCGAAAATCGTTCAACCCAAGACAACCGACTCGAACACCACGACCTTTTCCGAGGAGACCAAGTAATGAACACCACTCCGCTTCTGTTCCTCGCCGCGCTCGGCGCCGGCGTTCCGATCGTACTCGCGCTGACGCCTTGCGATCACAAGCACGGCTGCAAGCACCAGACCGCCGCTTCGGGCGTGGCGATTGCCGCGCCGGCCAAAGTGGTGAATTGGAATTCGCAGTCCGCAGGCGTTGCGCGCGTCGCTGCTACACCTTTGGCCTCTGTCTGCGAAGGTACGGGCGCACAGGGGTCTTCGGCTTGCGCGAGCACGTCGTCATGTTCCGCCGGCGGCGGGAGTGCCGTGGTCGCAAACGGCGGGGCCTGCGTGCCCTGCGCACCTTCGACGACTTGCACGGGCAGTGGCTCCTCGAATTCCGCCGGCATGTCTGCTGGACATCAGACGCTGCACGGTGTGCATGTCGGTTCGAACGGTGGGGTCAGCGTGACGACCGCGGGTGGCGCACAGTTGATCGGACTCGCATCCGTGGGCGGCACGACGCTGGGCGGTGGACACAGTGCCGATCTTTCTGGGCTTGCAAGCCTCGGCGAACTGCGCGAACTGGCCGGTCTTGGGGGCGAAGCCGGGGAACTCCATTACATGGACGGTCGCTCCCGCCACACGGACGGGCCCGCCGAGAACGCGGGGTTGGATCGCGAGCAGTCCGATGAGATGCGCGATCTCGAGCGCGAATACACGACCGCGATCCAGGAAGCGCAGCGCCAGGCAGAGCAGCAGATGCGCGAGGCGCAGGAACGTCTGCGCGAGGCGCAAGCGGAACTTCAGCAGGCGCAGCAAGAGGCTCAACAGGAGCTCCAGCAGGCGCAGCAAGAGGCTCAACAGGCTCAGGCCGAAGCTCAGCGCGAAATCGAATCCGCGCTGCGCGAGGCAATGGAGCAAGCCGAGGCTTGTCGGCGCGATGCACAGCAGAGTGTTCGCGATGCGCAGCAGGAACGCCGTCAGGCGGAACTCGAGGCCCAACAGGAAGCCCGCGAGGCACAGCAAGAAGCTCGCGCGGCACAGCAAGAAGCTCGCAACACCCAGCAGCAAGAACGCTCCGCCCAGGGGCGAACTCGCGATGCCCAGCGCATCGACCAGCGCAAGATGGCCGAGCGCCAGCGCGAACTCGTCGAGCGGATGCAGCCCACGATCGATGCGGCGCGGGAAACCGCCGAGCGCATGGTTCAGGCCTATCGCGGCGATAGGAACGTCTATACGGAACGCGCGGCGGAGTCCGGCAAGGGCGACGAGTACACGCGTGAACTCGAGCGCCGTGTGGCGGAACTCGAGCTCCAACTCGGTCAGGTTCGCGGCTCGGCCGGCGCAGGTCGCGCTCCCGCCAAAGTCCACGGATTCTCCTTCGGGCCCGATGGCACTGTCGCGGAGATCGCCGAAGAGGATGCCCGCGCAGCAGAGGCCCCCGAGGGTGCCGAGTCCCCCGAATCCGTTGAGGTTCGCATCGAGAGCGGACAGCCGTCTGTGTGGCACTCCGCCGAAGGCAGACCCGGTGGCGACAGCGTGTTCACTTTCACTACGCCCGAGCCCGCCGGCCCGGTGAAGCAAAAGAAGCACAAGCAGAAACACGGCGCGCCCATCGCTCCGATGGCTCCGATGCCGGCAATGCCGCCGATGCCTCCGATGGCCGCGATGCCTCCGATGCCGGCGGATCCGGCAACCCCGCCTGAGCCCCAAGACGAGGCTGACGCGGAGTCGTGGCAGATCTTCGGCGCGCCGGCTGCACCGGCCGAAAGTCCGAATCGGGAGCCTCAGACCAAGGGCGGCGATGTGTTCTTCATGCATCCGCCGCAGAACGCCCCGCAGCCCTGGGCTCAAGCCACGACGCGGGAGCCGGCGGTCGAGGGAGCCAGCGCAGGTTCACTGGCGGACAGCGCAGCACTCGAGGACGCACTGCGCGAGTTGCGCGACGAGATCCGCGCGCTGCGCGAGAGCATGCAAGGCCTGCGCGAGCGCATTCACACGATGGGTGAAAGCGCTCTGCGCTGAGCCGATGCCGCTGAGCCTGTCAGCCGATCATCAGGCCCACAGCACCAGGTCCTGCCCACGCGCGCCCGCGGAAGCGCCGGCGCGCGCGCGCACTCGGACACCGTAGCCGAACGTGCCGGAGCGCAGGACGCGCTGGAAGCCCTCGAAGATCCAAGGCGCCTGGGGCCGCGAACGGCTCTGGCTGATCGGCATCAGCCGCACCAGCATCATGTTGTGCAGGTCGGTCGCCGATTTGGAATGACCGAGCACCAGTTCGACCAACACATCGTCGGGCGATAGCGTCCCTAGATCGACTTCGACGCGCGCCTCGACGGCGTCGCCGACCTTCAGGTTGGACAGCTCCGAGAGCCGCAGCGCGCTGATCGAAATCGCACGGAAATCCTGCTCCATCTTCGCCGCGTCGCCGGCGCGTTTCTTGGCC
>JAYUOR010000272.1:0-4295 GCA_043760765.1 Planctomycetota bacterium
ACCGGTGGATCTACTCCCAAGGCCACGTACGCGATTCTCGCCGCCGAGCATGGTGGCGACGTCGACTGGAGGAAGGTGCACTTCTTCGTCGGCGATGAACGCCTAGTCCCCTACGACGATTCGCGCTCGAACTACGGCGTCGTGCGCAGCACATGGCTCGCTGGACTTAAACTTCCTCAGGAAGTCCTGCACACGATGCCCGTCGATCTGGACGACGACACCGCGGCTCGAAGTTACGAGCGCGAACTGCGCGTGCACGCGCCCGACGGACTGGACTTCGTGATGCTGGGTCTTGGCGACGACGGCCACACCGCGTCGCTATTCCCCGGTCGGATCGACGCGATCTCGCCGGCGCGTTGGGTGATCGCGGCGAAGGCTCCGCCGAGCAGTCCCGTCGAGCGGCGACTGACCTTGACCTTTAGCGCCTTCGCGGCAGCGCGCCAGGTCGTGTTCCAGGCCTGCGGCGCGAACAAGTCGCGTCTGGTCGCCGACGTGCTCGCTCGGCGCGGCAATCACCCTGCGGAAAAAGTGCGCGCGAAAGAGACGCTGCGCTGGATCCTCGACGCAGCTTCGGCGAAACAATGGCTCGCCGAACAGCCGCGGACTCAGACCTAGCCCTCGCGCTGTTTCTTGAAAATCAGCAGGTGATTGAAACCGCGCAGAAAGAAGTTGCCCTCGGCCGCGGCGCGGTGAAAGTTCGGTTTTTCAAGAGTGCGATTCCCGCGCACCACCGCGATGTGATCGACCGGGCGAAAGCGTTTTCGCAGCAGCGCGAACAACTCGGCGCCGAGCGCGCCGAACGGCTCACCCTTCTTGAAACTGTCGCCGACGTACACGGCGAGATACCTGCGATCGCGCAGCACGCGGTCGACCTCCGCGAACACGCCGTCCATGGCCGTGTAATAATCGTCGCCGTGCAACGCGTCGAGTTTGCCGATGTCGCGCGGATCGTCGCCATACTCGAGGTGCGTCGAATACGGGGGATCCATGAACACGAAGTCGGCCTTGCCGTCCTCGAGCGGCATCGAGCGCGCGTCGGCGCGAAAAATGTCCTCGCGCGTGGGATGCACGTCGTAACCGATCGAGCGCCGGCCGCCCTCGCGCGCCACATCGAGCGTCGTTCCCCCACCCGCGAACGGATCGACGACAAGATCGCCTTCGCGGGTGTAGCGCTCGAGCAGATTCCAGATCACGTAGGCCGGCGTCGCACCCTCGAAACGCGGATCGCCCTTGACCTCGCCGGGCACCTGCTGGGACGGGTAGTACCACAGGGTCGTGGTCTGCAATCGAAGCGGCGGCAAATTCACGCGCAGAGTTCTAATTGATGATCGGACCAGGGACCAACGACGCGCCGCCGGAGCCGCGTTTCGACCGCGAGTTCGAGCTCGAGTCGGGTCTTCGCTTCGACGCGCGCTGGCGGCCGGCCCTCGAAGCCCGCACCTGGCCGGTACTGCTCGCCCATGGCGCTGGGGCCGGACACGAATCGCCGCTGCTGACCGCGCTGGAACGTGCCCTCAGCCAGGCAAAATTCGATGTCCTCTCGTTCCACTATCCTTATATGACGCGCATGCGCCGCGACGGCGGACGGCGTCCCCCGGACCGCATGGCTGTGCTCGAAGCCTGCCACGAACGCGCTTTGGCCGAACTGTCGTTGCTGCGTCCCGACGCCAGAGCGCTGCTGGTCGGCAAATCCATGGGTGGAAGGGTCGGAAGTCTGATCGCGGCCAAGGGCTCGCCCGCCTTGGGACTTGTGCTGGTGGGCTATCCCCTCCATCCGGCGAAAGCCCCGGAGCGGGAGCGCAGCGAGCACTTTCGCGCGCTGGTGCAGCCGGCCCTATTTCTGTCGGGAACGCGCGATGCGCTGTGCGAGCTGACACGCCTGCGCCGTGCGTTGCGCACCTATGGCGGCCCAGCGGCATTGCAGGAAGTCGAAGGGGCCGACCATGACTTCAAACGGCCAAGCTTGGCTGGCCGCGATCCGCAGGCCAACGCGACGGACCTAGCTCACAGGATCGTCGCCTGGGTCGAGGCGACTTGGCCGCCCTAGGACTGGGTTATCAGGAACGACGCGGGGCGGATGCGGCCGGATCTTCAGAGGACACAGGAGCGAGCCAAGCATTCGTCGTCGTGCCATCGCGGCGCCGGCTCGCCAGGGATTGGCGGTGCGGCAGGCGTCGCGTGGTCGCCTGTGACTCCAGCGCGATGCTCCCAGCGCACTCGTCCGCGGCCGCTCCCGGGCAGGAATTCTGGGTGTTACAGCAGTCCTCCGACACCTGCGGCAATCGACTGTGGATCGACCGCTCCGCCGCGAGGTAGCAATGGGTGCTCGCGAAAACGCAGGAAACCAGCAGAAAAACGACCGCGGCGAGGAGTTTGATCGACATATCGGGGATCCGAATCAGGAGATCTGACGACAACTAGTGTCCGAGATTCCCGCAGATACGTGAACGGGGCTGTCACAGTCGCAGAAAAATCAAATAAAAATCGAAGCGCGGCCCCGATCGGGGAATTCTGGCATCTGCCGGGCCGGTTTCTCTAGGCCCAGAGAGTCCGCGCTGGGGGGGCCCGCGCGAACCAGCCGGCCCGCGGCGGCGCGAACCCTGTCCCTGCGCCACCCAGGCTCGGGTACAAGCTGAAGGCAAAGCCCCCAGCCGACGCCCCCATGATCAACATCAGCCCGGCCCTCGGACCCGGTTATCTGTCGCGGCCGGTCGAAGTGGAGATCGAGATCAACGGCAAGGACGAGCAACGCCTGGCGATGGATCCCGATCCCTTGCATCCGATGCGGCTCGAGCTCGCGCATCGGACCCTGGTCAGGCGCCTCGATCTGCGAATCCTCTCGACCGCGCCGTCACCGGCCTCTGCGCTGGTGGGCATTGGCGAAGTCGAGATGTTCCTGCGCGAGAAATGAACCGTCCGTAGTCAGGCTCCGCTACGAACAATTCCGCGGGCTGGAGCGCGGGAATCCACACGCCGACGCGCGAATAGTCCGGAGTGGAGCCTGACTCCGTACGGAAGTTTGTAACGTTGGGGCTGCCCGCCGGGAGTCAGGGGGCCATGAAGAACCACGACCTCGAAACACTGTTCCTGCGATTCCGCGATGCTGGCGACATGCTCGCGCTGGCCAAGGTCTTTGATCACGCGGCGCCGCAGTTGATGCCGGTTGCCGCCCACCTCGCGGCGCGGCGCGACGAGGCCGACGACCTGATCCAGGCGACCTTCTTGACCGCGATCGAGCGCGCGAATTCCTATGAACGTGGGCGGCCCGTCCTTCCGTGGCTACTCGGCATCCTGGCGCTGCACGCACGCAAGTTGCGCGAGAAGCAAGGTCGACTGCTCGACCTCGAACGAGTGCACCGACCTCTGGAGTCCGGCCCCGAGCAATTGGCCGCGGCCGGCGAAGTGCGACAGGCGGTCGATGCAGCCGTGCGCGAGTTGCCCGTCGCCTACGCAGGCATCGTGCGTCGCCATCTGGTCGAGGGGCTCGAGCCCGGCGAGATCGCCGGCGAACTCGGCCTTTCCAGCGGAGCCG
This sequence comes from Planctomycetota bacterium, assembly GCA_043760765.1. Lineage (GTDB taxonomy): Bacteria > Planctomycetota > UBA1135 > UBA1135 > JADJQU01. Next base: position 3,533 of record JAYUOR010000272.1, read on the forward strand.
CGCGCGTGCGGTTGCACCGCGGCCTGAAGCTCTTGCGCCGCGCGCTGCCCGCGGCGTTCTCGACCGGCGGCTATGCGGCGACGACGTCGCGCGGCATCGCGTCGATTCGCGAGGCGGTCATGGAGCGCGCGTCGTTGCTGACGGGTTCACCGATTCCCGCGGCGGGCTTCGCGCCGTGGGGAGTACTCCTGGCCTTAATCGCGCCGCTGCTGCTGGCCTTGCCGGCGTGGATGGCGTGGCGCACGCACGATGCGACGGAGCCCGTTGAAGCAGCGCTCGCCACGGTGCCTGAATCGAACGCAACGGAGCACGCGCCGACAAGCGCAGCGGAATCGATCGAGGCACTTGCGCGCGTCGAAGCCGAAACTAGCGCGTCGTCGCCCACTCCTCCGTCGGCGATGATTGGCGATGCGATCGTGCGCGGCCGCCTCTTGCGTCCCGACGGAAGCCCAGCTGTCGGCGCCAGCGTGAGTTGCTCCGGTGCGACGGCCAATCAAGAACGAGTGCAGCAATACGGAGCGCCGACGAACTGGATCGATCCGCCACCAACGGCCGCGGATGCCAATGGCCGCTTCGAGTTCAGCTTCGATCCGCCGCTTGCCTATCAGTTCTTCATGAAGGTCGACCAAGCCGGTAGTGCCAAGGCCGCGTGGCGTTGGAACACACTGCTGCCCGGCAGCACGCTGGATCTTGGCGACATCGCGCTCGAACCGGTGGCCACGATTGTCGCGCACATCGTCGACGCGAGTTCGAACTCGCTCTG
>JAYUOR010000273.1:0-4288 GCA_043760765.1 Planctomycetota bacterium
CGCGAACCAGCTGTTGTGCTTGAAGAAATCGGCGTGACCGCAGACGTGCGCGATCACGAGTTTTTGCTCGAGGTGCGAATTGGTCTTGACCAGATAGGCGACCACCGGCTCGGTGTTGATCACGAGTTCGTAGATGCGCGACAAACCGTATTGCCGGGTCTTCTCGAGCCGATCGAACTCCATCCCAAAGCGCCACGAGGGATAGCGCGTCGGGAAGCCGCCGTAGGCCGCGACGCCGTTGACGTCGTGGGCGTCGAGCAGGCGAAAGTCGATCTTTTCGAAGTCCAGACCTGCCGCGCGAGCCAAGGCCTGGATGCGTTCGGACTGCGCCTGCAACGCCGGCGGAAGCTGCATGTCGGAGGCACGCGCCGTCGTGGCCATCGCTCAGCGCCCCTTGCCAAGAAAAGCCCGGATGGCTTCGCTGATGTCGCTGCGGTCGTTGACCGCCGCGGTCACCAGACGGTCTTCGCCGGCGAGCGACTCGTCGAGGTCCTTCTTGAACTGGCCGGAGCCGTAGGCGCTCTTGACCTGCCCGTAGCAGAACTGATTGACGCGCGGAATCAGCTCGTCGCGCAACAGAGTCATGCAGCGTTCCGTGTCGCGCGCGCTCCAGTTGTCGCCATCGGAATAGTGAAAGGCGTAGATGTTCCAATCCTCGGGCCGATAGCGCGTCTGGATCTGAGCCAGGCACAATTCATAGGCTGAACTGATCTTCGTGCCACCCGACTCGCGCAAGTGGAAGAACGATTCGCGGTCGACGATTTTCGCGGCCGCGTCGTGCACGATGTACATGACTTCGATCTGGTCGTACTGGCTGCGCAGCCAGGTATCGATCCAAAAGGCCTGGATGCGCACGATCTCTTTTTGCTCGCGGCCCATCGAGCCAGAAACGTCCATCATGTGGATGATCACGGCCGAAGAGTGCGGCATCGGCCGTGGCCGATTGGCGCGGAAGCGATAGTCCTCGCGCAGCGGAACGACCTTGGGATTTTTCGGGTCCCACTGGCCGCTGGCGACCGTGCGGATCAGCGCTTCCTTGAAGGTGCGCCGCGTGTGGCGCAGCGAATCGGGCCCGCGCGAGCGGATGTGATCGTAGCGGCCGCCTTCGCACAGGATCGAATGCCGGCCGCGCGGTTGGATGAAGGGTAATTCCAGTTCACGGCCGAGCATCGCTGCGAGTTCGTCGAGTTCGACTTCGACTTCGAGCGCGTGTTCGGCACTGCCTTCGCCTGCGCTGCCAGATCCCGGCTCGCCATCGCTGGCGTCGACCGAATCGCCGCGTTCGCCGGCGCCCTGGCCGACACCGCTTTTGTGATTGTCGCCAAAGCGCAGGCGCGGCAATTCGATCTGCGGGATCGGAACGCTGACCGCGCGATCGCCACGCCGGGCAAAAAGTTCACTGGTGCTCAGGTAGCGCTTGAGGTCGGCGCGGATCCTGCCGCGCACGATTTCTCGAAAGCGCGCGCGGTCGGCTTCGATGCGCAACATGTTCGCGAAGACTCCGCTCTTGTCTCAGGCCGCCTGGGGCGGCGCCTTGGCGGCCGAAGTCCGGGCGAACAGACCGGCCACGTGGCTGAGCACGCGCGCGGCAGAGACTTCGTCGTAACCGAAGCGGCGCATCAGCCGGTCCTGGATCACGCGGATCTTCTCGTGCGCATCGGGGTCGATCACGGTCGAGACACTGGCGACGAGTTGGATCACGTCGCGGCGGTCCTCGAAGACCTTGTGCTCGAGCGCGTGGGCCAGACGCTTGTTCTCGCGCCATTCGAAGGTGCGGCCTTCGCGCTGCACGCCGGCGATGAAGTTCATCAGTTCCGCGCGGAAATCGTCCTTGCGCGACTCGGGAATCTCGATCTTTTCCTCGATCGCGCGCATCAACCGTTCGTCGGGAGCGCTGGCCCTGCCCGAACTGTCGAGCAATGGCTCGCGCAAGGTCGCGGCGCGCACGTTGTCGACGTACTTGGCGCACAGCCGGTCGAGTTCTTCCGCGTCGGAAGCGATCACGGCCTGCACTTCCGCCTGCAACTTCTGCTCGTAAGCTTCGCGCGCGACGGCGACGAGTTGCACGTAGCGTCGGCGCGTCTCGTCGTTGGAAATCAGGCTGTGGTGGCGCAGGCCGGATTCGATTTCGTCGAGCACGTCGAAGGCGTCGACGCAACTTTCGGCGCGCACAAGCGCCTGCGCGAGGCGATCCTGGACATAGCGCGGTGAAATGCCGCTCATGCCTTCGCGCTGCGACTGCGCGCGCAGGTCGCAGACGTGTTCGGGGCCGAAACCCTGAACTTCTTCGCCGTCGTACAGCCGCGCCTTTTGCAACACGCTCATGTTCGCGTGGGTCGGTTCTTCCAGGCGCGTCATCACCGACCACAGTGCCGCGATGTCCAGCGTGTGCGGCGCAAGCGTCGGCCAGCCGCGCTCGGAGTGCTTGAAGGCGCGCTCGTAAATGCGCCGTTCGTCGGCGATGCGCAGGTTGTAGGGCACGTCGATCTTGATCGTGCGGTCGCGGAAGGCCTCCATCAGTTCATTGGTGGCGAGCTTCTTGTACTCCGGCTCGTTGGTGTGGCCGAGGATCACTTCATCGATCGAGGTTTGCGCGAATTTCTTGGGCTTGATCGAGTGCTCCTGCGTCGCGCCGAGCAGGTCGTAAAGGAAGGCCATGTCGAGCTTGAGCACTTCGATGAACTCGAGCAGGCCGCGGTTGGCGACATTGAACTCGCCGTCGAAGTTGAACGCGCGCGGATCGGAATCCGAGCCGTACTCGGCGATCTTGCGGAAGTTGAGGTCGCCGGTCAGCTCGGTCGAGTCCTGATTCTTCTCGTCCTTGGGCTGGAAGGTGCCGATACCGACGCGGTCGCGCTCGGACAGCGCGAATCGACTCACGCGCACATGGCCCGAGAGCTTGGACCAATCGCCGTCGTAACGTTTCATCAATTCGCGCCAGCAGAAACGGCTGACCGGATCAAGGTCGCCGCGGATCGCCAGGCGATACTCGCCGCGGTGTTTCTTGTTGAGCCGCGCTTCCATTTCCGCGCGTGCGCTTTCGGGCACGAGCAGCAGCGGATCCTGGTGCATCGGCGACGGAATGACCTCGCCGTCCAGGTTCCACGAAAACGTGTAGATCGCGCCGTCCTCAACCTGCGAGTAGCGCTCCAAGCCGCGCTTGAGCAGGCGCGCGATGGTGCTCTTGGCCGCCCCCACGGGACCGTGCAACAGGAGCACGCGCCGCTCGGGCCCGAGGCCGCGCGCGCCGGCGCGAATGGTCATCACGAATTCATCGAGCGTCGCGTCGAGTCCGTAGATCGCGTCGCGGCCGGAGTCGAAGGGATCGTCGAACAGCTTCCAGTGCCGCGGCGTGCCGTCGCCGCGCACCGCAACGCAGCCGTGGCTCTCGATCATGTCGATCAGCCGCTGCCAGGCGTTGCGCGCGAGAGCAGGGCGCTCTTCGACCAGCGCCATGTACTGCTCGAGGCTGCCCTCCCAGTTCATGGCCGCGTGGGTGGCGTGCGTGTCAGTCGATCGCGCAATCTCGTACAGGCTCTGTCGGGTCGGATTCATGGGTACTTGGGACCTGATGTCCCGCCTTGCTCTCGGCCCAGGCCCAGTGGAACTGGACCCAGACGACGCGCACCGGCCCGAGCTTGGGAAGCCGGGGCGCCGAAGTCGCTGGCACGCCGCCGCCGCGCGAGCGATAAGCTGGGCGCATGAAGAGACCCATCCGCCGCTGGTCCGAACTCACTGGACTCCCCGCGGCAGTGCTGGGCGCCGGGCTGATCTGTTGCAGCCTGCTCCTGGGAAGCTGCGTGCCAGGCCCCGCCGCGACGGCGACGCAGGCCGCGGAATTCGATGCCGGGCGCGCCTGGACGGACCTCGAAAGGCTGGTCGCGATCGGTCCCCGTCAGGCCGGCACCCCGGGAGCGGAAGCGACGCGTGTCTACCTGGAAAAAGAGCTCAAGGCTGTCGGCCTCAAGCCGGTTCGCGAAGCCTTCAAGCAGGCCACGCCGGTGGGTGAACTCGACTTCGTGAATCTCTACGTCGATTTCGCGCCAGCCAAGGAGAAGAAGGAGTCAGCCTGGATCCTGTTCTGCACGCACTACGACACCAAGCGCCTGCCGGGCAAATTCGTCGGTGCGAACGACGGCGGCTCGGGCACGGCAGTACTCTTGGAGATGGCCCGCGCGCTCGCCGCCGGACCCAAGCGCGACTTCGGCTATCGCCTCTTGTTCCTCGACGGTGAGGAAGCCGTCAATCTCGAATGGCGCGATCCCGACAATCGCTATGGATCGCGCTA
>JAYUOR010000274.1:0-4283 GCA_043760765.1 Planctomycetota bacterium
CGAGCGCTGAAGATCACTGAGCGCGATCCAGGCCGCTTGGATGCGTGGACGCACGCCGGCCAGATCCTCACGCGCATGTCCGAGGAACGGCTCGCCGAACTCGACACGATCTGCGCGGCCAATTTGCCGGCCGAGGACGCCCGGCGCGCCATCGACTACGCGCGGCGCGCAGCAGGCATGGACGCCGATGACCCATTGCGCGTCTCGCAGCTCGCCGGACTGCGTTCCCTGTTCACGCCACCCGATCAGCCCGATTCGATGCGCTCGATGGCACTCGTCGATCAGGCCAGCGCGGCCAGCGCGCGCGCCCGCGAGGCGCTAGTGCGCTCCTTCATGGGGCCGTTGGATCGCGAGGCCGTCCAGTCGTATCTGGAACTTCTCGCGCGATCCGGTCGCACGCAAGACGCGGTCGACTTCGGGCTGGCGGTCGCGCCGCAGCGCACGATCAATTCTTCGCGCGAATTCATGGAGCGCCTGGCGCGAGTCCTGATCGACGCTGGCCGCCCGCGCAGCGCGGTGGAAGTGATCGAAAAGCATTTCAACAAGAGTGTCCAGGCAGGCCAGAACTTCTATTCCATCTTCTGTGAAGCGCTGTACAAGTCCGAGCGCTGGAACGACCTCCTCCCCATCGCCAACCTGATGCGCGATGCCGGCGACGCGGAACACCGTTCGATGGCCGTCTTCTACATCGGCACGGCGCTCGCGCGCCGCAATCAGACCGAGGCTGCGGGAAACGCGCTGGAATTCTACTTGCGCCGCGAGCCCGTCGAGCCGTTCCCCGGTGCGATCGCACTGGCCTGGCGCACGCTGGCTGCGACGTGGCGCACGCGCGGCGAACTGTCCAAGGAGAGCGGCGCCCTGAGCGAAGCGGTTCGACTCGAGCCCGAATCCGACGGCGAAGCTTGGCTGCGTCTGTTCCAGATCCTCAAGGAAACAGATCCCGAAAACTTGAGTCGGGCCGAGCTGTGCCTGACGCGCGCGCTATGCCTGCTACCTATGCGCAGCGCCGAACTGATGTCGACCTGGCTGGACGTCGGCCGTCAGCGCATGCGCGCCTCTGGCACGGAACTCGAGCTACTGCTCGCGGACCAACGCAAGTCCGGCGGGATCGGCCCGGCGGCCGAGGCCGGCCCCTACGAGTTGTTCCGCTTTGGCGAAATGCACCGCGACGCGCGTGAGGCGACTGCCGCGGCCGCCTGCGCGCGGCGACTCCTCGCTGCGTACCCAGGTTTTCTGCCCGCGATCGATCTCTTGGGAGACGCCCTGCGCGACATGGGCGACATGAATTCGGCCGCACAACTTTGGATCGAGCGCCTGAAGCGAGCGCCGGGCGATCAGGCCACCCTGCGCCGGCTGATGAGAGTGCCCGCCGGCACGCTGAACTCCGAACAACTGATCGAGCTGATGCAACTCGATCCCGAAAATACCGGACGCCTCGAAGTCGCGCGCACCCTGAAAGCCGAGGGACGCCCGCAGGCAGCTCTCTCAGGTCTTGACGCGTTGCCGCTCGAACCGCTTGGAGACGAGGGCGTCATGCTGGCCAGCGAGCTCTTGATCCTGGTCGGCAAGGAGCCTGAGGCTCTGGCAATGCTCGGTCGCTTGACGCCCGCCCGCCGCGCCAGCACGCGAGCCTTCGAACTCTCGATCGACGCCGCGCGCCTCTCCGGCAAGGACGATCGTCTGCTGGAGATCATCGCCAGTCCTCCGCCCGCTTCCACACTCGCCCCGAAGGCGATGATCGACCGCGTCGACAGACTCCTGGCCTACGGCCAGGTCGCTCCGGCGCGGGCGTTGCTCACGTTCCTTGATGCCCACGAGGAGACACGCACAGGTGAGGTGCTGCTGCGCCGCGCTGTGATCGCGCTGCTCGATCATGACATGAGCGCGGTGTCGGACGAACTGGATCGCGCCGAGGCGTTCGACGAGCGCGGATCTGTCGCTTTCGGTCGCCTGCTCGCTGTGTTGGAGAGCCGCGTCTACACCCGCTTGCCGATCTTCGTGCGCGCACTGTACGAAACGCCCTTCCAGCCCACGCGGCTGCAAACCGCCATTCTTGCGATTCTCGACGAGCGACTGGATGAGGCCAGGCGCATGATCGCAGACTCGCGCCTGCGTGATCCGCGCGATCCGCATTGGGCGTTGCTCGATGCGTCGCTCGAGGTCCTGGCAGGCCGCGATCCCGACCTCTCGAACCTGGTCGACCCGGCCGCAGAGGCCGAGACGCGCTTCAGCCTGCGCTCGGGAAACAGGCTGCACAATCCCAGGCCGCTGTATGCGCGCCTGCTCGCGCTCGATAGTCCGGATTGGCGCCTGTGGGGCATCGTCGAATTCTCGCGCGTCAAACCGGGCGTGCCCGGCTCGCTGTGGGCCAGCTACGAAGTGGGTCGCGGACAGTCCGCGGCACAGCTGCCCCAGGATGCCGAGCGCACGTGGCGGACTTTGCTGCGTTCCTGGCCGACGTTCGAGCCGGCCTGGAGTGCGCTGGAGAAGGCCAAGCTCGAACGCGTAAAACGCTTCGATCACGTCGAAATGGTCCGACTGCGTGCCGACCGGCGCATGGCGCTGGGCCCGCGGGTTGGGGAGGAAGCCGAAGAACTGCTCACCGAGGCCTGGTCGCGCGAGATTGCCGGAAATCTGGCCGGCGCGCTCGAGAGTGTTCAAGCCGCGGTACAACTCGATCCAAATCTTGCGCCTGCCTGGTTCAAGTTGGGGCAGCTGTCTCACCGCGTGCCGAAGTGGGACGAGTCGATCGCCGCCTTGCGCAACGCCGCGCGTTCGGCCGACGTAGAAACGGCATCACCCATCGTCGAGGAATTCGTATCCGTGCTGCGCGATGCGCGCGCGGCGAGTCCGCAACAGATCTCGGGTGAAATGGTGCGCTCGGAATTGAGCGAACTTGCCGGGCGCTTTCCTGACGATCCCGCTCTGGCATTGGCGCAAGCGCGCGCCGAACTAGATCAGGAGGACATCGCGCCGGCAGTGCGTGTTTCGCGAGCCTACGACCGGCTCGATCGTTTCCTGGCTCACCTGGCTGATCTGGCGTTGGTCCGGGCGAATCAGAAAAGCGCCGAGTTGGCCGCCGATGCCGGCTTCTGGACGCGCGCGGGCTCGAGCGATGCGGCCAGGCGCACGGGCACGAAACGCCAGCCGCCAGCGGCGCAGGTTGAGAGCCAATCATCGTCGAATTCAAGATCGGCCCAGCGGCCTTCGTTGGACAGCCTGCGCGCGGGCTCAACCGCAGCGTGGATAGATTTTTATCAGGCGCTGGAACCGGCTCGCGCCGAGGCTTTCGTGCGCGAAGAGCTCGACCGGCGCCCAGGCAGTCTCGAACTGTGGCACATGCTTGGTGAGACGCTGATCGCCCAGGATCGGCGCGCGGAGGCCACGCGCCTGTTCGAGCTCGTAGCGCGAATGGTCCCCGATGGTCAGACTCACCGTGCACTGGCAAGCTTGTATGCACAGGCTGGGGGCGATCCCGCGCGGGTCGAAGCCGCGCTTGCGGCCGCCGTCAAACTCGAGGGCCGCAAAGCGCCCGATGTCGACCTGCTCTATTCGCTCGCGCGTGTCTTGACCAGCAACTCCGCGGGAGTTTCAAGGGGACTGCAGCTCTTGGCCGGCTTGTGGCAACAGCGCGACGCGGCGATCGGGCGGGTCAAGGACATCGACATCGGTCAACTCTACGCTACAACCCTGGTGCAGCGCGCCGACCCTGCCGATCGGCAGATGGCCACGCTTCTTTTGCAGGCAGTGTCAGAACAGATCGTCGGCGATCGTGCGCGGAAAAACCTGGTCGAGGCGCTGACGCTCCTGGCGGCTCAGATTCCCGCGCGCACGCGCTGAGACGGCTCAGTGCGGAGCATGGCTGTCCAAGCAGCCCTCGGCCTCGAGCACCTCGCGCAGCGAGCCGAAGCGAAACTGCCCGAGCAGCGTGTCAAGACGCGGCAGCGTGCGCTCCAAATTGAGATAGTGCCGCCAGCGCTTGAAGGCCGGTGCGGGACAGCGTGGTTGATCGGGATCGAACTCCCAGGGATGCAAATAGAGCGATCCCGGCCGACCACGGCGCTCGAGCGAGCGCAGCGCAGCGCGCGTGACGGCGATCGGCAGCAGGCGGAAGTAACCGCCGCCGCCGATGGGCAGGTTCTTCCCGGCGAACGGATAGGTCGAAACCGGAAACTCGATCACGCTGCCACCCGCGACGGTCACGCGCGAGATCCCAGGCTCGAAATCAGGCACGCCGTACACCGGATGACGAACCGGGTGAACGCTCGAGTCGTAGCGATAAC
>JAYUOR010000275.1:0-4276 GCA_043760765.1 Planctomycetota bacterium
ATCATGAACGCGCCGCCGCCGTGCTGCGCCGCCTGTCCAGGGAAGCGCAGGAAGTTCCCAAGCCCGACGGCAGAACCGCTGACAGCGAGGATCACTCCAAGCCGGCTACCCCATTCCTGTTTCTGCTGCGACATGCGTTTGCCTCATCGGTCGGCGCATGGCCGACCGAGGGACCGTGGTGGCGCGCCGGCGGGGCCAGCGCGGTCCCGCGCGGGGACAGGGAGGGGAGCGTAGCCGTGCGGAGCGCTCCAGCGCAATCTCCGAACGCAGGGAGTACCCGTTTCGAACGTGGGTCGGAGGCCGCGGGGATGAAGCCAAGCCCGTCGGCGCGTAGGATCGCCTCGCTCTCTAGTTGCTTGGAAGGAATCTCATGCTCCGAATGACCCAACGCCAGTTTTCAAGCCGCCGTTCGTGTTGGACAGTCCTTGCGCTCGGCGGCGTTTTCGCCGCCGGGGTGCTGCCGGAAGCGGGCGTCCAAGCCGCGACGCAGCAGCCCGAGCCTTCTCGGCCGGCAGAGAAGAAGATCCAGGATCCGGGCACGAGCTGGACCCAGACCCAACTCGAACGGATCAGCTTGGAGATCCAGAAGGACGTCGAAGTCCTGCGCGGAGCGAAGTTCAAGACCGTGGTCCCGGTCAAACTTTCTTCGAAGGATCAGTTCCTGAAGTACGCGCTCGAGCGCACCGAGAGCATGGACCCCGCGCCCAAGCGCGCCGCGGATGAAACGATTCAAAAGATGCTCGGCCTGATTCCGCCGGACATGGATCTGCTCGCCGAGAGCATGCGCCTTTTGCAGGATCAAGTCGGCGGTTTCTACGACCCCGCCTCGAAGACGTTCTATCTGATGGACAATTGTCCCGAGGGCCTGGCCAAGATCGTGCTGGCCCACGAACTCGGCCACGCGCTCGACGATCAGATGTACGACATCGACGGCACGCTCAAGAAAGTTTCCGAACGCTCCGACGTGGGCGCGGCCTACCAGGCGGTCGTCGAAGGCAGCGGCACCTCGGTGATGAACCGCTGGACCGCGGGCCACATGAAGGCGATGGATCTTCTGGGCATGGCCAAGATGCAGGACGAGCAGACGGCCTCGATGGCGCGTTCGCCGATGATCCTGTGGAAGCCGCTGCTCGCCGCGTACTTGAAGGGCGCGGCGTTCCTGGCGCGCACGGACAACGTGATGCAAGGTCAGACGCAAAGCGCGAGCAACGCGGACATCGATCTGGCTTTCCGCACGCCGCCGCGCTCGAGCGAGCAGATCTTGCATCCGGAGAAATACTGGGATCGCGAGCGTCGCGACGATCCCGTTGCCGTCGAGCAGAGTTTTTCGGAATTGCCGTCGGAGTGGCAGTTGCTGCGACGAGATGTAGTCGGCGAAATGGCGATCGGCGTGTGGGTCATCCCGCCTGGCGTGCGCGCGAAAGTGGACGGCAAGACCGTCGCCAATGCGCTCGGGATGAGCTATTCCGGTCCGGCCTCCGAGGGCTGGGGGGGCGACGAACTCGTGTTGCTCGGGCAGGGCGAAAAGGCACGCGCCTTGCGCTGGGTCACAGTCTGGGACAGCGCTCGCGATGCCGCCGAGTTTTTCGGCGCCGCGAGCACGATGATGTCCGAGCTCGAGGACTCACTGGCCACGCTTGCCGGCGGCAAGAAATCGCTGGTCCATACGGAACTTCGCTACGGTTCTGAGCGCGAAGTGGTGCTCGAACTTGGCTACGGCACCAAGCGTGCGGAATGGAAGAGCGTCTTCGGCGCCTTTCAAGCTCGTTAAGCGCCACACGCGGCGCCCACGCTTTCGAATCACTTCGGAGGAATAGGTGCCCCTGCGCTCAGTGGCCTGAAGCCGCTGGAACGCCAGCAGCTGGGGCATCGGGGGTTGCAGCGTTGCGGAGCTACCGCTAGCTTTTGACACTCCTTCGCTCGCGCGCGACGCAGCATGCTCGATCCGAAATCCACGATTTTTGTACTGCTCGCGGTCGTGGGCGCCGGATTCATCGCCGTCTGGGCTGCCGCGTTGTTGCGTGTGTCTCGGGCCAAGACGGAGCGCGTCGCGCCGAACCTTTGGGAGCTCTTCGTCGGCTTCGTCACAGACTTCCTCGACACGCTCGGCATAGGTTCGTTCGCCACGACGACCGCGCTCTATCGCGCGCGCCGCACCATCGACGACCGGCTCTTGCCGGGCACGCTTAACATCGGGCACACGCTGCCGACGATCCTGCAGGCTTACATCTACATAAACAACGTCGAGGTCGAGCTGAAGACCTTGATCGCGATGATTGCCGCCGCCGTCGCCGGCTCGCTGCTCGGTGCGCCAATCGTCGCGGGCTGGCCGCGGCGCAAGGTGCAGCGCGGCATGGGCGTGGCACTGTTGATCCTGGTCTCGGTCCTGATCTACCGCCAGCTAGTGAAGGATCCCACCGAGGGCACGCAGGGCCTCGAGGGCTCGCTGTTCGCGATCGGAGTCGGCGCGAACTTCGTCCTTGGAGCTCTGATGACGATCGGCGTGGGTCTCTACGCGCCCTGCCTGGTGCTCGTCTCGATGCTGGGCATGAATTCGAGCGCGGCCTTTCCGATCATGATGGGCTCCTGCGCCTTCCTCATGCCGCTCGCCAGCGTGCCTTTCATCCGTCAAGGCAGCTATTCTCCGCGAGCTGCCCTGGGCCTGACGCTTGCCGGTCTGCCGGCGGCCTGGATCGCCGCCAAGTACGTCACGAGTCTCGACTTGAAGTGGGTCAAGTGGCTCGTCGCCATCGTCGTGATCTACACCGCTATCACGCTGCTCGTCGCAGCTTCGCGCGAAAAAAACAAGGAGGCCGCGGCTTGAGCCGCGACCGCTGACGCTGACCTCAAAAGGGAATTGATATGGCCAACCTGTGGATCAAGAAACCACTTTCGATGCTGCTCGGCGAAGCTGACAGCTCCGAGAAGAGCCTGAAGCGAACCCTTGGGCCCTGGTCCCTGATCGCGCTCGGCATCGGAGCGATCATCGGGGCCGGACTCTTCGTGCGCACGGCCAACGCCATCGCCGAACGAGCGGGGCCATCGGTCACGCTCGGGTTCATTGTCGCCGCCCTGGGCTGCGCATTCGCCGGCCTGTGTTACGCCGAGTTCGCATCGATGATCCCGATCGCTGGCAGCGCGTACACCTACGCCTACGCGACCATGGGCGAATTCGTCGCCTGGATCATCGGCTGGGACCTTGTGCTGGAGTACGCCATCGGCGCCGCCTGCGTGGCCATCGCGTGGAGCGAATATCTCAACAAATTACTAGAGATGTTCGGCTGGCACGTGCCCTATCAGTGGTGCCATTCCCCGTTTGAATCCGGAAAGGATGCCGTCAGCGGCTTGATGTCGCAGGGGATCATGAATATCCCGGCGGTGTTCATCCTGTTGCTGCTCACCTTCGTCCTGATCCGCGGCACGCGGGAATCCGCGCTGCTCAACGGGTTGATCGTGATCACCAAGGTGGCGATCGTGATCCTAGTGATCGCGCTCGGCTGGTCGTACATGAACCCGGCCAACCACACGCCCTACATTCCCAAGGCCGTGGATCGCATGGATCCGCAGGGTGTTGTGCACACCTACGGCGGAATCATGGGCATCCTCGGAGCCGCGGGAGTCGTGTTCTTCGCCTTCATCGGCTTCGACGCAGTCTCGACCGCGGCCCAGGAAGCCAAGAATCCCAAGCGCGACATGCCCATCGGCATCCTTGGATCGCTGGCGATCTGCACCGTGCTCTACATCCTCTTCTCGCACGTCCTCTCCGGCCTGGCGACCGTCGAGGATTTTCGCACGCAGGGCAAGGAGGCGTCCGTCGCCTACGCGATCACGACCTACATGCCTGGGTACGAATGGCTGGCGAAGGCGGTCACGGTCGCAATCCTCGCCGGATTCTCTTCCGTAATCCTGGTCATGCTGCTGGGGCAGTCGCGAGTCTTCTATTCGATGAGCCGCGACGGCTTGGTGCCCGGTGTTTTCTCCGATGTCCATCCGACGTTTCGGACACCGTGGAAGTCCAACATGATCTTCTTTGTGGTGACGGGGCTGTTCGCGGCTTTCGTTCCGGGCGACATCGTAGGGGAGATGACCAGCATCGGAACGCTGTTCGCGTTCATGGTGGTCTGCGCCGGAGTCTGGATCCTGCGGGTGAAGAATCCCGACCAGCCGCGACAGTTCAGGACGCCCCTCGTTCCCCTGGTGCCGATCCTTGGGATCCTGGTCTGTGGCGCGATGATCTTTGGACTGGGTTGGACCAATTGGGCCAGACTCGGCGGCT
>JAYUOR010000276.1:0-4276 GCA_043760765.1 Planctomycetota bacterium
GCGGTCGTGATCGGCGGCGGATCCCTGAGCGGCGGCCGCGGTAGTGTGCTCGGCAGCCTCGTCGGAGCCTTGATGATCACGACGCTCGGCGCCGGCTGCGCCTTCGCGGAAATTTCGGAACCCGTACAGAAAATCGTCACCGGCGCGATCATCGTCGCCGCCGTCGCGCTCGATCGCACTCGTCAGGATCGTGAGCGCTGACATGGCGTTCCACGGCGAGCAGGCGACGCCCTACTTCGTGATCGACGCCTTCGCCGAGCAGCCGTTCGAAGGCAATCCGGCCGCCGTGTGCGTGTTGAGCGAAGCCGCGGATCCGATCTGGATGCAGCTGGTCGCGCGCGAGATGAACATGTCCGAGACGGCCTTCGTCTCGCCGCGCGAGTCGGGCTTCGATCTGCGCTGGTTCACACCGACTGTCGAAGTCGACCTGTGTGGACACGCGACTCTGGCGAGCGCACATGCCCTGTGGACGATGGTCAAGCCTTGCACGGACGGGGAGTTGACCTTCTTCACGCGCAGCGGTGAACTGCGCGCGCGCCGCGCCGGCGAGTGGATCACGCTCGACTTCCCGTCTACGCCCGCGTCTCCATGCGCGGCACCTGACGGCTTGACGCGCGCACTCGGCTGCACGCCGCGTTGGATCGGCAAAAGCCGTTTCGACTTCCTTTGCGAGCTGGACAGTGAATCCAGTCTTCGCGCGCTCGAACCGGACATGGCCGCATTGGCGCGCATCGAGGCTCGCGGCGTGATCGTCACGGCGCGCGGGTCAGGACGCTTCGATTTCGTCTCGCGATTCTTCGGGCCGGCCAGTGGTGTGCCGGAGGATCCGGTGACCGGTTCGGCTCACTGCACGCTCGGCCCGTTCTGGGCGGAGCGTCTGCACAAACAGGATCTGCTCGCCTGGCAAGCCTCGAAACGCGGCGGCCTGGTGAAAGTGAGCGTGCGCGGCGAGCGGACACTGCTCGGCGGTCGCGCCTTCAAGGTCGCGCAGGGCACGATCCTCCCGGGCAATCTCAGCTGAGGAAGCGCTCGTCACTCGGGACGCCGTGCCGCAGCTCTTCGAGCCGGAACACCAAGCGCGCCTGATTGCGGCGCAGTTGCGCGAGTTCAAAGGTGGAACGCTGCGCCGATTCGGAGGACGCCAACCGAATGGTCGTCGAGGCGAGACCGGTCCTCTTCATGCGCTCGATGTGTTGGAGCAGTTCGGCCAGCTCGCGGTTCAGGCGCGCGATCTCTGCTTCTGGGGTCTCGGCTTTGGCGAGCGGGTTCTGCCATGCCGCCATATGCAGTTCGATGCGCTCGACCGAGTCCTGCAGTCCCGCGAGTGCGTTCATGATCGACGAGATCCCCTCGACGGCTCGGTTGGTCTCGCGCGGCAGGGCCGGTGCCGGCCGTAGGCCGTGACGCATCCGACGATGACCGCTCAGGCCGCGCGCTGAAAAAGCTTGCCCGCAATCCGGGCAGGCGACCTGCTGTTTGGTTTTCTGCTCCATGCTCGTTCGAATCCTGGCGGGCTATCGACCGGGCAGCCGCGCTCACTGGAACGCAAGCGGCCTCACCGTCGGACTGTTGCCTAGCGTCTTGCCGCGGCCGTCTGTGCCTCGATCGCGGGCGCCTTCGCTTCCAAGTAGGCGTATTCGGTCGTGTCGAGCCAGTCGTACACGACACTGAGCGGCGTCATCAGGCCCATGTGCGGCACGATCGTCGAACGCGTCGAACCATGCGTGTAGATCTTCGAGAAGATGCCGACCAGGTCGTGCGAGCGGGCGGCGTAGATCCCGCCTCCCGAATTCCCGATGTAGGTCGGGGCGCTGATCATCCAGTACTTCTCACCGTCGATCTCGTGGTGCGTCGTCGCGACTTCACCGACGGTCGGAATCGGATCGTTGCCCAGCGGACAGCCGACCGCGTAGACAGCGTCGAAAGGCCTGATGCCCTCGAGTTCATTGCGCGGCGCGAGTCGCGCGCCGAACGGCAAGCTCTCCTTGGTGTCGACCAAGAGCAGCGCAAGATCGAGCGCTACATCGCGGACCAAGAGGTGTGCGCTTAGAGTGTGCCAGGTTCCGTCAGGCGCGTAGACCTTCACCGGCACCGGCGCGGTGGTATTGTCCGGTTTGCCGTAGATGTCGCGCACGACGTGCCAGGCGGTGAGGATGTTGGTGGCATAGCCGCCGTCCAGCAGCGGGCGCGATTCGAGCAACACACCGCTGCCGACGGTCGAATCGCCGATCAGTTGCACGACCGGCCCGACCAGGTCCCCCCAGAGTCTTTCGGTATCCGGCGCCGCGAGCGACGAATCGAGCTTGGTTGCCAGATCGCGCACGTTGCGATGGACGCGTTGCAGGTCTTCCTGGTCCTTGCGCGTGGCGATCTCGAGATCGCTGCTTTGCGTCTCCAGTCGCGTCTGAAGTTCGAATAGGCGGCGTTGGATGACCGTCGGCGAAAGCTCGCTCCAGTTCGACTCCCACTGCGCAAGCACGCTGCTTTGTTCTTCGAGCGCCGCGCGTTGTTCGAGCAGCTTGTCCTTCAGTCGAGCCATTTCTTCCTGGTCAAAGCGCGCTCGCTGCGCCTCGAGTTCGCGCTCTTCTGCCCAGCGCGCTTCGAGTTCCTCGGACCATTTGGCGCGCTCGCTTTCGACGCGATTGCGCAGGGCGATCAATTGTTCGGGGCCCAAGACCGGCGCGCGCTCGAGTTCGACGAGCCGCAGATGCTGCTCGAACACGCTGTCCGCGGCGGCAAGTGCCGCCAGCAGCAGTCCTGCTGGAAGGAGGAGACGATTCATCGAATTGCCCCAACGCAAAGCTCGCGCTCGGGTTTTGGAGCTATCGGCAACCGGGAGAGGCGCGGTGGAGCCAAGTCCGCGCTTCCGCGGCAATTTGCGATTTCCTTGATACGACCGCCGAGCAGGCCTTCCTGTGAGCCCAGGGAGCGTTCCCAGACGCCTGCGCCGGGCCCCTGATCCCGCGGCGTCCCCGTGCCCAGGCAAATGCCTGTCCGGAGCCGGCCTCGACTCCGCCACTCTCGCCGGCCCCACGCCGCGGATGCGGGGCCGGCGAAAGCGGCGGAGTCGAGGCCGGATCGGCGCCGGTGCCTACTCCGCGTCCAGTGCCAGCGCTTCGCGTCGGATGCGTGCGCCCGCGATGAAGTTGTAGACGGCGTGCACGATCATCGCGAGCAGCAGCGTGTGCGTGTACATGACCAGCGCCTGCATCACGAGTGACATCAGGAAGATGGTCGCCATGCTCTTCCAGCCCTGCAGCACATGCGCAATTGAGAACGCGAAAGCGGCGAGCAAGGCAGCTACCCAGGCGTTCCCGATCGTCCACCACAGAATCGCCATCGCGACTCCGCGATAGGCAATCTCCTCGGAGACACTGGCGATCAGGACCGTCGCGCACCACAGCTTCCACTCGCGACGGCCGCGCGGCGCGATCGCGTAGACCGGGAGTTGGCGTCGTTCCGCTTCGCCGCAGATCGCGCGCAAGGCGGCGCGCAGCGATAGATGAACCGCAAGCGCGCCGATCGCGGCCAGCAACTCACGCCAGCCAAGTGAGGGAACGGCGAATAGGTCCAGGCCGAAACCGTTGCCGACCCACCAGGCGAAGAGTCCTGAAGCGATTTGCGTGACCAGCGTGCTCTTCCAACTCGTCTCGCGGGCGCGCGCGGAAAATCCGCCGCTGCGCCCGCGAGCTGCGAGCATCTCGCGGGCACTGCGAATCGAGATCCAGGGCCAGACGACGAACAGGAAAGCGAGGAAACACAGCGAAGGCGCGCCGGGAACGATCATCGCTCTCAGCGCAGGACGCGCACTTCGTCGATCGTGTCGCCAAGATCGATCGCGTCGAGCACTTCGAAGCCCTTCACCAGTTCGCCGAAAATCGTGTAGCGGCCGTCGAGGTGCGGTGTCGCGCGGTGCGTGATAAAGATCTGGCTGCCGCCGGAGTCCCAGTCTTCGCTGCGCGGCATGCCGAGCGAGCCGCGTACGTACTTGCGCGGCGTAATCTCATGTCGCAGCGCGTCGCCGCGCCAGCTCGATCCGCCGTTTCCGTCGCCGCGCGCGTCGCCGCCCTGCGCGACGAAATCGGGAACGACGCGATGAAAAGTCGTGCCCTTGTAGAAGTCCGCGTGCTTCAGGAAGTTCAGGACGTGTTGCGGCGCTTCGTCAACGAAAAGCACGAATTCCATCTCGCCGCGCGAGGTCGCGATCACGACGTGGGGTCGGAGATTGGCGAGCGCGCCCTCGCCGGGGAAGCCGATTTCGACTTCGGGCAGCGCT
>JAYUOR010000277.1:0-11629 GCA_043760765.1 Planctomycetota bacterium
GGTCCAACTCGGTGCGCTGGGCACGCGTTTCGAACGGTGAACTCTGCACCTGCGCTGAGCAGAGCAGCAGCGCAGCTTGTGCCGCGGCGCTCGCTTCGCCCCGAACCAGTCGGAAAGCCGTGTGAACGCGCGCGGCTTTCATTCGATCCGGCACTGCGAGTCGAAGCTTCGCGAACGTCCCCCCGAACGCGCGCGGACCCGCGGGGATGGCGCCGGTCGGGCTACCGTCAAAGACAATCGCGATGCTCAGGTCTTCGATGTGCGAACAGGAGGCGATGACCTGCTCACTCCAATCGAGTTGGGCGATGTCCTGGTGAGCGGGCAACCAACCGATCACATACGGGCCGGAGACCATGCTGCCAGGGCCACGATCCAAACAGGAAAGTGTCCTCGCCGCGGTTTCAATAGGAGGGCAAGCGATCACCGCAATGTTGCCCGCGTATGGGAGTGTCTCCCACTCGCGGCCGTAGTGGATCGAAACTCCCTCGCGCAGCGTCTCGCCCGCGAACAGTGCAGCCTCGAGTTCCAAAGCCAGTTCATCCCAGGGGCACATGACCCACACTTCCGCTTTGCCATAGGACCAGAAGTCCGTCGCGCGCTGCGGCGTCATCAGGCCCGCCACCACGACCTTCTCCCTGCCCAAGACGGCGAATGACCAACCCCAGCGGTTGGAATCCGCCTGCAGTTCTTCCAGCGTCGGCGTCAGCCTGCGCCGATCGAGCGTGGCGAGTCGGCCGCGGCTGGCCTGGAGCTCGACCGTGAGCAAACCCTCGGGCGTCTCGCGGATCCACTCGGCACGCGGAGGCACGCGCTCCCAGGGCGAGAGCGGCAGGACCGCGGGCTTGTTCCAGGCGCGTGCGTAGAACAGGCACAGCGCCGCGCACAGCGCGACGCTTGCGCCCGTCTTCCAGGCTCCGCGCACTCCGATCAGGGCGCCGATCAAGGCTCCGAGTCCGGCGAGTCCGGCGCCGAGCGCCGCGCGTTCCGAGGCTTGCACGGCGACAGTTTCGATCGTCGTGGCGCTGAAGCCCTCGCTCCAATTCGGCTGGAGGATCGCAGCGATCGCCGCGCCGAGCAGCACCCAGCCGAGATTCGCGACGCTGCGCAAGCTCGCGAGCGAGAGCCCCGCGATCAACGCGGGGACCGCGAACACTCGCGCCGCGAGCAATCCGTCGTAGCGAAACGATCCACGCATGTCCGAATCGAGCTGGAAACGCTGCAGCAATTCGTCGTAAGCGCGCGGCAGGCTGAGCGCGCCGAGGAAATTCAACGCGGGCAACGCCGCAGCCGCAGCGACGGCAACGCCAAGTCCAAACCACGCCGGTGTGAGTTGCCGTCGCGCCAGCAACGGACTGAAGGCGAGCGCTGAAACGCCGAAAATCAAGAGCGCCGTCGCTCCAGCGATCGTGTCGTCGTCGCGCGTGCCGTAACCGAAGAGGCACAGTCGCGAGTTGACCGCCGCGAACACCGCGGCAATTCCGGCGCCGGCCATGGCGAGCGCGAGTCGCTGGAACACGGGCGTCGGCGCAGCGTCCGTTTCGCTCGGCGCATTCGCGTCCTTTCTGCCGAGCAACATCATCAGGGCCAACCCAGCGACGAGCGCGAACAACCAGCTCGCCGTCGAATCGATCGCGAACAGATCGACAAGCACGAAGCCGTGCAGCGCAAATCCGCTCGCCGCGCCGAGCGCGATCTCCGCCGCCGGAAAACGCGCGTCACTCGACTGCGCGCGCCGCCGAATCAACGCCGCGGCGATCGCGATCAACGCGCCCGCGCGCCACAGCGCCATGCGCTCGCCGCTCGGCGTCATCCACTCTTCGAGCGTGATCCCCGCGGGAGGCCGCGCGAGCGAGAGCGTGGCTCCGCTGATCGCACCGACGCAGAAATCTCTCCAACCCATGCGCGCTCAGGTTACCAACTCGTCACGCAAGGCCGTGCAACGGTCAACGCGGACCCACTCGCGGTCCGACTACGGCGATTGGTCGCATCCTTCGTTGCCGATCTACCCACAGTTCCAGCGGAACCTGGGCAGTTCTACGCACAGCGGCGCGGCGTAACCAAGGGCAGAATGGCCGCCAGTGGACGAGGCTAGGCGCACAGGCGGTGCGCTCGCCAAAGCTTCCGACGGCAGTGTCGGATGCAGCGACGACTTTCCGCCCTTGTTTCGTGCTTCGGTGAGGTGAGCGACTGGCAAGTCGCGCGCCTCCACGTGTGGGACCTGTGCCGGCATTCGCGACCTTTGCGTCGCTGCCGTCATTTTCCGCCGCGCCGCATTTCTCCGCGCGGGTCTGCGGCAGCGCACCTCGCACGGTCTGACCGTTGAACCGCTACCTCCTCGAAGGACATCCCGACTCATGAAACTCAATTTCCGTTCACTGTTCCTCACGGCCCTCAGCGCCACCCTCGGCATGGCAACTCTGCTGGCTACGGCAGCGCCGGTCATGGCGCACGGCAGCTACCTCACCACCTGGCGAGCCGCGTACCCGAGCTCGACGACCGACGAGAACATCATCAATGGCACCGGCTCGAGTTGCACCCTCTGTCACTTCTCAACCGGGGGCGGAAGTAACTGGAACGCCTATGGCTGGAAGATCCGCCAGAACATCAATGCCGGACAGGCGCTGGCGCTGGCGATCACCAACGCCGCCGGCGTCGACAGCGACCTGGACCCGACAGGAGCCACGAACGTGATTGAGATCAACGCCAACACACAGCCCGGCTGGACCGTGGGTGCGCACAACACCGAGTACTTCACGTCGAGCACGACCCCGAACCTCAATCCGCCGAACGGCATCCTCGGTTCGCTCGACCCGCTCTGCGCGGGCGGAACGCCGGTCATCTACTGCACGGCGAAAGTGAACTCGCTGGGCTGCACGCCGACGATCGGATCGAGCGGTGTGCCGAGCGCGACCGCGGGCGCCGGTTTCACGATCAGCGCGAGTCAGGTGATCAACAACAAGCCCGGTCTGTACCTCTACAGCAACGGCGGCCGGGCCGCGGCGCCGTTCGTCGGCGGTCTGCGTTGCGTGGCGACGCCGCTCAAGCGCGCCGTGCCTATGAATTCCGGCGGCAATCCTCCGCCGAACGACTGCTCGGGTGTGTACTCGCTGGACTTCAACGCCTTCGCGGTCGGTGCTCTCGGCGGCACGCCCGCAACCTACCTGGTCATCCCCGGAACCGTCGTCGGCGTGCAAGCCTGGGGTCGCGACAACGGCTACACCGCGCCCAACAACGCGACCCTCTCGGACGCGCTCGAGTACACTATCTGCCAATGAGCGTTTGACAGCCTTCAGTTCGCCCGTACGGTGCCTGGCCCCGTACGGGCGAACTCACACACGCGCAGCGTCGATGCGCGCAACACTTGAGCGATACGCGCCCAGACCCTTGAACAGGACCAGCGCCGCGGCGACTTCGATGATCGGCACGACAGCGGCGAGCGAGAGATCGAGCGCGCTGTCGCGCTCGAAGACGCGGTCGGTGACCAGTGCGATCGCCGTCGGTCCAAGTCCGAGACCCACGGCGTTGATCGCGAGCAGATAGATCGCCGAGACCTGGCCGCGCAGTCGATCGGGCACGCTGTCCGCGAGCGCGGCGGCGGCGACGCCCCAGGGCAGGCTCGACGCAAGATAGAACGCGAAGAGCAAGGCTGCGCACACTCGATCGTCGGAAACCAACGGGAAAAACAGCCCGAGCGGCGCGCACAACAGCGCCGCGGCGAGACCGACGCGCAGATTCGCATCCACGATCCCGCGCCGCTTGAGGAGGTCCGCGATACGTCCGCCCGCGATCACACCGCTGATGCCGGCGACGGCGATGATCGGCCCGTAGACTTCGCCGATCTTCGCCGAACTCCAGCCATGTTTGCGCTCGAGCAACGCCGGAATCCAGGCGGCGCTCGCATAGCCTGCGAGCGAGAGCAGACCGAAGCCCGCGTGGTGCGTCGCAAGGCACTTCGCGTGCTCGCGATAGTGGGCCAGCACCGCACGCAACGGTTCGCGCGAAACTGGCGCGCGGCGTGCGGGCTCGCGCACACTAGCGAAGAGTGCCGCGGCGATGATGCCGCCCAGACCCAGGATCACGAAGACCGCCTGCCAAGGTCGGACGCTTCCAATCAATGGCAATAGGACGAACTCGGCGTTGCCGGTCGCCGATACCAGCGTCCCGCCGAGATACGTCGCCAGGCTCGAGCCGATGTAGATTCCGCTCGAGTACACGCCGAGCGCGCCGCTGCGCCGCTCGCGCGGAAATTCATCGGCGATCATCGAATACGCCGCCGGCGTCAGCGCAGCCTCGCCGACACCGACGCCGATGCGCGCCAGGAAAAGTTGCCCGTAAGAACGCGCCATGCCGCAGGCCGCGGTCATCGCGCTCCAGACCATGAAGCCGCCCGCCGCCAGCCCGCGCCGTGACCAGCGATCGGCCAAGGGACCGATCATCACGCCGATCAGCGTGTAGAACAGCGCGAACGAAAGGCCCATGAGCAGGCTCATCTGCGTGTCGCTGATCCCAAGCTCGCGCTTGATCGGCGTGACCAAGAGGTTGATCACCTGCCGATCGATGAACGCGAAAGTGTAAGCGGTCGTCAGCACGGCCACGGTCCACCAGCCGCGCAGGTTTGCATGCGGGTGCTTGGGAGCGCTTGCGTCCATGTCGTAGTGTGTAGCCATCGAAGGCAGCCGGCGCGAGCCCGCCAGACTCGAATTCACCGTGACCACAACCTCGAATCATGCCGCGCTGCGCAAGTCGCTGCTCGCCTGGTACCGCGCGAACAAGCGCGACCTGCCCTGGCGCCATTCGCGCGATCCGTACGCGATCTGGATTTCGGAGGCGATGCTGCAGCAGACCCGGGTCGAGACCGTGCTTGATTATTGGCCGCGATTCCTGGCGCGTTTTCCCGACATCGCCCGTCTCGCGGCGGCGCGCGAAGCGGACGTGCTCGCGGCCTGGAGCGGCTTGGGTTACTACCGTCGAGCGAGATCCTTGCGCGAAGCCGCGCGCGTGATCGTTGAACGGCACGGCGGAGAATTTCCGATGCAGCGCGCAGCGGTCCTCGATCTGCCGGGCATCGGCCCCTACACGGCCGGAGCGGTGCTCTCGATCGCGTTCGATCAGCGCGAACCCTTGGTCGATGGAAACGTCGCGCGTGTGTTCTCGCGGCTCTTCGCGATCGACGAAGAACTTGCTTCACCGGGCGCTCAAAAGGAACTCTGGCGGATCGCGGCCGAACTGCTTGCGCAACGGGGCAGCGCCGGCGAATGGAATCAAGCGTTGATGGAATTCGGCGCGCTGCAGTGCACGCCGCGTGACCCGCAATGCGCGGACTGTCCGCTCGCGCGGGAATGCGCCGCGCTCGCCGCGGGCACGGTTGCGAAGTTGCCGCGGGCCAAGGCCCGACCCTCGCCGCTCGATGTCGAACTCGAAGTCCTGGTCGTGCGCCAGGGCGCGGCTTGGCTCTTCGAACAACGTCCGAAGAGCGCCGCGCGAATGGCCGGACTCTGGGAGCTTCCGACGCGCGAGACCGGCTCGCCAAGCGGCCTTTTCCGTGCGGCCTTCGAACCCGCCGGATTGTTCGCGGCCGGTCGCGAAATCGGCCGAGTTCGCCACTCGATCACACGCCATCGGATCGAGGTCAACGTGCGCGAAGGGTTGCTCTCGGCGGGGCGTTCGCTGCCCGAGCATTTCCGCTGGTTCGAAACGCGCTCCGCCGGGCGCATCGCGCTTACGGGTATGGCCAGAAAAGTGCTCGCGCTCTGATCCCGACCACCACTGGGACGAATCGGTTGTTCCTTGGCAACTGGCGCCGGGTATGCTCCCAGCCCACACATGATCCGAACGCCCGCATTGCTGCACGAAGCTCCAGAGGCGCCGATCTGCGCCCTCGGCATCACGATCGTGGTGCCGGTCTACAACGAGGAGAAAGGGGTCCAGGGTGTGCTCGATCGCCTCGCGGGTCTCGACCTCGGCGCGCCGGTCGAGATCCTGGCGGTCAACGACGGATCGCAGGACGGAACCGCCGCGGCGCTGAAGGAAGTCCAACGCCGCATTCCGAACCTGCGCGTGGTCACGCACGCCGCCAATCAGGGATATGGAGCGGCGCTGAAGACCGGTTTCACCCACGCGAAGAACCAGGTGGTCGTGATCACCGATGCCGACGGCACCTATCCTGAAGATCGCATCGTCGATCTGCTGCGCTGCATCGACGACGGAGCCGAGATGGCCGTCGGCGCGCGTCTGGGCGAAAACGTGCACATTCCGCTGATCCGCCGGCCGGCGAAAGCGTTCCTGCGCCAACTCGCGTCGTACCTCGCCAGCACGCCGATCCCGGATCTCAACTCAGGTTTGCGCGCCTTTCGCCGCGAACTGGTCCTCAAATACCGCCCGATCCTGCCGCAGGGATTTTCGTTCACCACGACGATCACGCTGGCGTCGCTGACCAACGGTCACCGCGTCGACTACGTCAGCGTCAACTACGCGCAACGCCACGGCCGTTCGAAGATCCGGCCGATCAAGGACACGCTAGGCTTCACCGCGTTGATCATCCGCACGGTGCTGTACTTCAATCCGCTGAAGATTTTCTATCCGGTGGCGGGAGTGATCCTGCTGGGGCTGCTCGGATCGCTGTACTGGGATGTGTTCATGGAGGTCAAGCCGAACCTCGGCGACAAGACGGTGCTCTTGTTCGTTCTTTTCGTACAAGTTCTGTCGGTCGGTCTGTTGGCTGACCTGATCGAGAAGCGTTCGCGGCTGTAACCACCCGACAGCCGCGGAGAGGATCTCGCCATGACCAAAATCGTTTTTGCACTGAGTCTGTGCTGGCTTTTCATGTTCTCGCCGCTCGGCCACGCGCTCCCGCCGCAGAATGCCGCGACACTGACCGCGGAGATCAAGGCTGCGCGCGACGATGTCGAGCCCGAGAAGATCCGCCAACTGGCGGCCATGCGCAGCCGCGACGCCATGAACGGCTTGCTCGAAGCGTACGCTTCGATGGGCAGCGTCTACATGCGCCTCGAGATCCTGCGCACGCTTCCGAACTTCGACGGCGTCGCCGATGCGGAGCAGCCGGCGCTGCAGAAGCTGATGGACATCGCCACCACTTCGACCGAGCCCGAGTTGCGCGACGGCGCGGTCGAGGCACTCGGCCAGTGCAAGAATCTCGGCAAGCACTTCCTGCAACTGATTGTCGATTCGCCCGCCGAGGACGCCGTGCGCGAACACGCGATGCGCGCCCACGTGGGCCTGGCGGCGGAGGTGGATCAGCCTTGGTACCAGAAGGAATTCGACTTCGGCACCAACATGAAGGCTGAGAAGAAGAAAAAGAAACCCGCCAAGGACGAGGCGGGGGAACTCGCCGTGCATCCCTTGCCGCGCGTGCGCGAGCTGGCGCTGGAGCAGATCGCTTCGAAGCTCGAGATCCCGAAACTCGTCGAGACCGCTCGGGAGAAGGAAAAAGATCCCAGCGATCTGCGCAAGGACGGTTTGCGACGCATCGCGCTGAAGGAACTGGCGCGACGCAAAGTACGCGAGGCCGGCGCAGTCGCGGCGGATGTCTACAAAGACACGACCGAGAAGAGCTTGAATCGCATCATCGCCGCGGAGATTCTTTTCGCCGAGCAGGGCGCGAAGATCACGGCGTTGTTCATCGACGACGCGGACAAAGTCACGACTCAGCTCGACCTGTGCTTTGCCTGCGCCGACATGATCGCGAACCTGAAGGATCCCGCCGTCGACGCCAAGGTCGCGAAGCTCGTCGGCAAGGGCAAAGGGCAACTGCAGCTCTTCGCCTTGCGCGCAGTCCGCAACGTCAGCGACGAGAAACTCGACAAGAGCATCGTCAAATTGCTAGCCGGCGAGGATCGGGAAGTGGCCATGGCCGCGGCGACTGCGCTCGGGGCGCGCAAGTCGAAAGCCTCAATCCCCGACCTCGAAGGCGCGCTGGCCAAGTCGAAGGAAGCCGGTTTCATCGCGGCCGTGATCGACGCCATGAGCGAGATCCAGGCCGGCGATGCGGAGTGGCAGAAGAAACTGCTTGGCTACACGTCGAGCGACAAACTCGAAGTGCGCGTGGCCGCGGTCCAACAACTGGGCAAGCAGAAGAACGTGCCCGAGCTGCTCAAGGCGCTCGATTCACCGGACTGGTCGGCGCGCCTCGCCGCGTTGAAGGGCCTCGAGAGCGTGGGCACGCGCGAGGTCGTCGGCACGCTGATCGCGCGCATGCAGAACGAAGAGGGCCGCATGCAGGTCGAATTCGGCCAGGCCCTCTGGCGACTCTCGGGTCAGCCCTTCTACACCAAGGCGCTGGCCTGGAAGGGCTGGTGGGAGAAGAACTCGGCCGACTTCAAGCCGATCAGCGCCGCTGAACTCGCCAAACGCGAGGCCGATGAAACGGCGCACCGGCTCAAGGAGATCTCGAAGGCATCGTTCTTCGGCATCCGGATCAAGTCGCACCGCGTGATTTTCATCCTCGACGTATCGGGTTCGATGAACGAGCTGACCCGCGGTCAGTACATCGGCAAGAGCGGCGATCCGCGCATCACGCTCGCCAAGCGCGAACTGACCAAGTGCATCGATTCGCTCGAGCAGAACAGCCTGTTCAACCTGATCATCTTCTCCTCGGACGTCACGAAGTGGCTTGCGGAAGGCATCTCCGACGCCAAGGGCGTGAACCGCGAGGACGCGAAGTCGTACGTTGACAAGCTCGGCGCCAATGGCGGCACGAATCTCTACGGCGCGTTGCAGGAAGCGTTCACCGACAAGGACGTCGACACGATCTTCGTCCTGTCCGACGGCGAGCCTTCGGTGGGGGACGTCATCGATCCCGGCGCGATCCGCGAGCACGTGCGCGGGTGGAACGAGCACCGCCACATCGTGATCAACTCGATCGCGGTCGGCGGAACCTTCGAGATCCTGCGCTGGTTGGCCGAGGACACCGGCGGCACGCACGTCGAGTTCCCCTGAAGGGAGCCGAGCCGTTGCCGGAGGAGGGCGAGCCGCGAGCCTGGCGCTCGCGCGCCATCCGTTTCTCGATCTCGACCGCGCTGGGCGTCGGATTCCTTTGGATTCTCTTCCACTGGACGAGCTTGAAACCAGCCGAGCTCTGGGCGTCGTGGGCACGTCTTTCGCCGCTCGTCGCGCTCGAGGCCTTCGCCGTGCACTGCGTGATCTACGTCGTGCGCAGTCAGCGCTTTCGCATCCTGTTGCCCGCCGATCGGCGTCCGCCAGGTTCGGCGATGCTCGCGATCAGCGCGGCGCACAACCTCGCGGCCTACGTGTTGCCGGCGAAAACCGGCGAGCTGACGCTGGTCATGTACCTGCGTTCCTACGGCGGGGTAGCGACGGCCTCGGGCCTCGCGGCACTGTTCGTTTCGCGCCTGCTGGACCTTGCGACGCTGTGCTTCTGCCTGTCGATAGCCACGGTCTATCTGGCGGCGAGCAGGCCGGATGAATTGCCGACGTGGTTCTATGGGCTCGCGCTCGCCCTGCTCGCGGCTGCAGCGTTGCTCATGATCCTCAGCGCGCGCAGCGACGCCTTCGTGCGCCTCGCGTCCTGGTTCGCGCGCAAGTCCGGCTTCGCGCGCGGGAATCTGGGACTGAAATTGCTCGCACGCGCGGAGGATCTGAGCTTGGCCCTGCGCCAGGCTCCGGCCGGCCGCGTGCTGTGGATCGCAGCGGCGCAGTCGCTCCTGATGTGGCTCTTGATCTTCGTCTTCTACGGGATCCTCGCGCGCGGCTTCGGCCTGCCGGAAGATCTCGGTCTTTCCGGGGCAGCGTTCGGCTCGAGCCTCGCGGTCCTGACCAATCTGCTGCCGATCAATTCCTTCGCAGGGTTCGGTACGCAGGAGGGCGGCTGGGTTCTCGGCTTCGGCCTGCTCGGCGTGCCCCGCGACCTTGCGCTGTCCACGGGCCTGGGCGTTCACCTCGCGCAACTCGCCTCGACGCTGCTCCTGGGCATTTTCGGGCACATGGCCATGGGCGTCATTCCCAGGCGCGCCATGATCGAAGCCGCCGCCCCAGAGTCCCGCCGATCGGGTCTGGGGTAGTCTCTAGGGCTCGGCCGCCACCGAAGGGTGCGCGAACTCAGTCTCCCCTACATGCAGCAGAGCTCCTCCACGACCGGCAACGCCCAGGCTCAGATCGAGCTGCACCGGGCGCTCGCGCCGCGCTACGCCTATCGCTACAGCTTCGAGTTCTCGCGCCTTTTTCAGGAGGACTGGCACGCCTGTATGCTCGCGTTGATGCCTGCCAGCGCGGAACGCGTGCTCGACCTTGGCTGCGGGACCGGTTTCTTCCTGGCCGAACTCGAGCGGCTGCGCCCGGGCGCCGTGGGCCTCGACATCAGTCACGCGATGCTGCTGGTCAGCGAGCAGTATGTGCCCGGCGCGCGTCTGATCACGGCCGATGCGGAGAAGCTGCCGTTCAAGGAGGGCTCCTTCGACACGGTGTTCTGCAAGGGCAGCCTGCACCACACCCGCGATCACATCCGTTTCCTCGAGAATTGCCGGCGGGCGCTTTCGCGCGACGGCGTGCTGATCATGAGCGAGCCCTGCAACGACAACTTCGTGATCCGCTTCGCGCGCTACCTGCTCTATCGATTCAGCCCGCACTTCGATCTTGGGGACCAGGGCTTCACGAAGAACGGTCTGATCGAGCTCTACGAGCGCGCCGGTTTCGAGGTCACCTATGCCGGCCGCTATGGCGTGCTCGCCTACATGTTCGCGGGCTTCCCCGACCATCTCGGGGTGCTGCGATTTGTCCCCGGCAACGCGGCGATCGTGCGCTTCTTCCTGAAGCTCGATCGTTGGATTTGCTCGACTCGCTTCCTGAGAATTCTGTCCTTCCAGGTGGTCGTCGCCGGCAAACCGGCCGGGATCAGCGGCTGATCAGGATCAGGACCGCGAACAGCCCCATCCAAAGCAAGGTCGCCAACCAGCGGTCGCGGCGCCGCTCGGTCGCTCTGACACTCAGGATCGGTGATGTTCGCATCTGCATGACAGGCCCTTCACGCCTTGGACGGCATCAGAGCCGTTCTTGTGCCCGGATGTGAAGGATTTTTCAGGATGCCTACAATTCGGTCCCAGACCTGGAACGACGGCGTCGGGCTGTCGGGCCGTGCAAACGCCTAAATAGGGTGGGTTCGCCATGGAAACCAAACAGATCGAAGTCGTCTGCCCCTGCTGCACCAACCGGCTGACGATCGACATCCGCACCGAAACGGTGACGCGGGCGCGGCCCAAGCCCCAGCTGGACGAGGCCGGCAAGCCCAAGATGGGGGACGCGGACTGGAATCAGGCCTTCGGCAAGGTGCGCGCGCGCGACGAGGAACGCGAGGACAAGCTGGGCTCGATGCTCGATCAGGAGCGTCGGCGCCCGGACGACCTCGACGAACGCTTCCGCGCCGCGAAGAAACGCCTCGATGATGGCGGCGGGAAGTGACGACGGGGTACTGCCCCTCATCGCTGTGCCGGATCTGCGCTGAAGACGGGTTCGCACTTTCGAGCGTGCATTCGGCACAGCGATGCGGGGCAGTACCCCTCCGCTAGCAGCCCGTTGAAAAAGGCGCCGTAGCGAGGCACAGCGGGCGAAGGCGAGGCAAGGAGCGCGACGAAACGGCGGCGGAGGCGGCCTTCCTGGC
>JAYUOR010000278.1:0-4259 GCA_043760765.1 Planctomycetota bacterium
CCCGGTCCTCGCGCCGCTCAGGTCGCCGACGAAAGTTCCTCGATCCACTCGACCGGCATGTCGTAGTTGGCGTAGACATTTTGCACGTCATCGTTGTCCTCCAACATGGCGATCAGTTTCAGCAGACGGCGGGCGTCTTCCTTGTCGGCGACCTGAAAGCGGTTGAGCGGAACGTATGCCATGTCGGCGGACAAAAACGTCTCACCCTTGGACTCCAGCGAAATCTTCAGCGGCAGGAACTCGGTTGCCTTGGCATACAAGATCGCCGCGTCATTCTCGAGTTCGACGTCGTCGACGCCGACATCGAGCGCCAGCTCGGTCAGCTGATCTTCGCTGCGCGCTTTGCGCTCCACCACGTAGACCGAGCGCAATTCGAAAAGGAATGCGACCGAGCCTGGCGAGCCCAGGTTGCCGCCACCGCGCTCGAACAGATGCTTGATGTCAGGCGCCGTGCGGTGACGATTGTCGGTCAGGCACGCGGCCATCAGCGCCACGCCGCCCGGACCGTAGCCCTCGTAGACAAGCTCTTCCCATTGATCGCCGTCCTTGGAGCCCGATCCCTTCGCGATCGCGCGCGTGATCGTGTCCTTGGGGACGTTGGCCGCCTTGGCCTTGTCGATCGCGTAGCGCAATTTGAGATTCGCATCGGGATCGCCGCCACCGGAACGAGCGGCGGACATGACCACGCGCACCAACTTCGAAAAGGCCTTGCCGCGCTTGGCGTCGACGGCGCCCTTGCGAGCGGCGATGTTCGAAGAATGAGAGTGACCGGCCATGGGATCTCGGAACTGTGGGCTCTGCGGACTGAAAGGCTCGAAAAGAAAGAAGCGGTCCCGGAGGCCAATCTGGCTCGGGACCGCTTCGCGTGCGAGGGACCGAAAGCGCCTGGTATCAGCGCTTGGAGAACTGGAAGCCGCGACGTGCGCCGCGACGGCCGTACTTCTTGCGTTCCTTCATGCGGCTGTCGCGCGTCAGGTGACCGGCGTCGCGCAAGGGAACTTCGAGCGCGGGATTGAACTCCTTGAGCGCGCGCGCAAGGCCCATGCGAACCGCGCCGGCCTGCCCATTGGGCCCGCCGCCGTTGACGTTGCAGAAAATGTCGTAGCCCAGCTCGTTCTCGGTGAGCTTGAGCGGCGAGCGCGCATCGATCTGCATCTGAACCGTCGGGAAGTACTCGTTCATCGGACGACCGTTGACGAGGAAACCGCCCTGGCCCGGAGTGAGGCGCACGCGCGCGACGGCCGATTTCCTACGACCGAGGCCCCATTGGAAAGTAGTTGCAGTTGTCATTGGGCTTGCGTCTCTCAGAGAGTCGGGTTGACTTTGACGGGCAGTTGGGCGCTGTGCGGATGCTCGGCACCGTCGTAGACCTTCAGGCGACGCAGCATGTCGTGACCGAGTTTGGTCTTCGGCAACATGCGGCGCACGGCCAGCTTGACGATGTCGTTGGGGCGCGCTTCGCGCACGCGCTCGAGTGCGACCTTCTTCTGGCCGTCGTGGTACTTGGTGTAGTGAACGTAGAGCTTCTGATCGTCCTTCTTGCCCGAGAGCTTGCTCTGGGCAGAGTTCGTCACCACGACGAACGCGCCGGTCAAGCTGCTGGGGGTGTACGTCGGCCGGTCCTTGCCCATCAGCGACATGGCGATCTGACTTGCCATGCGCCCGAGCCGGTGCTCGGAGGCGTCGTAGTGGAGCCAGCGCTCTTGCGCGTCGGCAGAACGGACGTAGGTGCTCTTCATAGGAATGGCGGACGGGCCGGTTCGGCGCGACAGAGGGTCGGCGCTCAGGCCGGACGTAAGGGTCGAAGAGAGTAGCGGCCGGCGCGCCCGTCATCAATGGTCGGCAGGGGTTTCAGCAGCGCAAGGGCCAGAATCATTCGCCCGAAGCAATTCAGAGGCCCAGTCCGCGCAGCCAGGTCGGAGCCTCTGGCTCAGCTGGAAAGGCCAGCGCCGCATCCAGTGGGTCGAGCCGGCCCACGAAAATCGAACGGCCCATCGGCAGCGCTGGAACGAGCCAGCCGGGAGGTCCGCCAGCCACTCCCCGTGGCAGGCTCTCACCCAGCGGCCAAGGCCCAAGGCGCGACCAGGCCCCATCGGTCTCCCTCAACCAGGCTTCCGCGAACGGCCCGAAGGCGTTGACCTCACGCGAAAGTCGCCGGGTGCCCGCGGCGAAGGGACGCAGTTGGTAGAGCGTGGCGCCAGGAGAGTTCAGCGAGACCCGCAGTGGCTCGGCTCGGGTACGGCACTGAAGCGGCGTGCGCCCCGGCACGACCTCGAGGCGCGCGCCAGAGAGATCCGCGGCATCGAGTTCGCCGCGGGCGGCCAGCACCGCCAGCCAGGGCTCCTCGAGCGAAGCGTCGAATCGGGCTTCGAGCAGGCGCAGTGCGACTGGCTTCGTAGTGCGTGAAGTGAGCGTCAGGATCAAGACCACGGCTGCGGCGAAGAGCGCGATCAGCGTGACGGCCCACACGCGTCGGCGTTGGCTCAACGAAATCGCGAACGCGGCGCCCAGCACGAACAGCGCGGACCATGGAGCGCGCGCGGGGCGAGCTTCGAGCAGCGGACGCGGGCGCGCCAGCAAGTCTGCGGCGACCTCGCCAAGTTCCGGCGGCGCGACGATTTCGATCAGCCGTGCGTGTTCCGTCTTGGCAATTTCAGCGGCCACGACGCGCGACCAGACCTCGCTGGGCAGACTCTCGGACGGCAAGGGAACGGCCAACGTGAAGGTGCGCCGCTCGCCGGAAGCCAGCGGTCGCTCCAAGGACAATACGGCGCGCCCTGCGCCTTCGAGATCGAGCGAAATCTCGGCGCACGGACCTTCGATTTCGAGCTTGGCGAGCGCGGCTCGCGCGCTGTGACCTTGCGCGAGCAGGCAGAGCAGCAGCGCGCCGATCACGCCGTTCCTCCGCGACTGGTGAATGCCGCAGCGAGGCACAGAGCGATCAGCAGGATCACAGGTCCAAACGGCGACGGCGAGCCGTCGACTGCGGCCAATGCCCAATACAACGGACTGGACTGCGCGGCGCTGCGGCTCCATGCAGGCGCGAGCGAATCGCCGGAGCGCGCTCCGAAGGACAACGCGGCCTGCAAAAGAGGCAGGCCCGGGACCAGCGCGATCCACAGCGCTGCATGCAGTTGCGAGGACACACGCCGTGGACGAGCCATTTCCGCGGCAAGGGCAGACAGCGCGATGAAGCCGAGAGCCCAGGCGATTGCGCTGGCGCTCCGCGGCCAGGAGCTGCCGCGCTCGACATCGAGCGCCAGGGCCAGAGCCAGCACCGGCACGCAGGCCATGAAGCTCCCCCACCACGCGCGCAGATCGCGCGCGCCGACTGTTGCGCGCGGCAGGCCGGCGACGGCAATCCAGGCCAATGCGCAAAGCGCTAGACGCGGGGTCGCTTGTGCACTCGAGCCAGAAAGATCGAGGACGCCTTCACGCTCGAGCATCAGCGGCGCGAGAGACACGAGCCAAGCCAGCACCAACGCCGCGGGGCCCATGCCGGCAGGCCTCAGTGCACTCGGCCGAGTTTCGTGCTCGCCGGCTCGTTCGTGCTCGAGGACTTGGGCTTCTGCGTCTTCACGGATTTCACCGGCAGGCGCGCGCCTGGATTTCCCCCGCGCGGCAACATCGCGGCGTGGTCCCAGCGCACCTCGACCAGTTCCCAATCGACAGCGCCAGGCCGCAGCGTCGGCGAGCTCGCGGATTCCTGCGCGGATCCCGAAGGCAGGCACAGCAGCGCATTGGCAACGTGCAACCACTTCGAGGCCACCGGCAGTTCGCCGGGTTCGTTGGTCGACGGCGCTCGGCCGAAGAGGATGCGGCGCGAGTTTTCCAGGTAGAGGATCGTGCCTGGTTCCTCGACGCTCGTCTGGCGCGCCCTGCGTGCATCGATGATCGCATATCCCAGACGCGCGAGGTCTTCGCCCTCCAATTCGGCCCACATCGACGAAGCCACCGACAGCGCGTCGGCAACGCAGTCATTCCACAAAACTTCGCCGGGCCGCAGATTCTTGGCCGAGCCCTCGTCCAGTGAAATCACGGGCAGGAAGCCCTGACCGCGAGCAGGCGGCGTGGGCCAAGCACCCGGCAGCAACATGCCGTCGTTCGCGATCCCCAGAAATTCCCGGCCCACTTTCACACACGCGATCGGAGTGCGCATTTCGATCTGGATGCGAAAGCCGTCGGGCCACAGCACCTCGGGCTGTGCGACCGCGAGCACGAAGGGCAACGCCCGCAGATCGTGCACGATCTGCGCCGCG
>JAYUOR010000279.1:0-4251 GCA_043760765.1 Planctomycetota bacterium
GATGCCACGACGATCCAACTTGAAGCCATGACCGCGGCCGAGGAGTACGTCGGCACGCGCGCCGCGGTGATGGCCTACTGCGGGCGGGCCCGTCAGCAACTGCAAGTCGATATGGGATTGGGTGACGCTGTATTCCCGTCGCCTGAGCGTCGAGATTATCCAGCACTCCTCAAGGAGTTTCCCGCGCCCACGGTGCTCGCCTACGCGCCGGAGACGGTGGTAGCCGAAAAGCTGCAAGCGATCATGGTGCTCGGCGATCGAAACAGCCGAATCAAGGACTTCTTCGACCTGCGCTACATCGCGGAGAACTTCGCGTTCGAGCGCGCGCGGCTGACCGAGGCCGTTCGGCAGACGCTGGCAAGACGTGGCACACCGATACCTACCGACGATCCGCTGGGCCTGACTGCTGCTTACTGGGACAATCCCAGCCGCCCGATGCAGACGAGAGCCTTTGCACGCCGAGCTGGCCTAGACGCAGACACGAGTTCTGGCGCCGAGATTCTGGCCGTGATCCGACCGTTTCTGCTGCCGATCCTGGGTGATCTGCGGCGCGGCGTGCAGACAGCTGGGACCTGGCAACCTCGCGGACCGTGGTGCTGATCGCAGCACTGACAGCGATGACGTGTGGATGAAGCCGAATCAGGACTTGCACCTTGGGATTCCGAGCCAGAGGTTCCGAGCCAGTGCACTCTTTTCGCGCCATGGATGGCGCTGCGGCGAGAGGCGTGGCGCGAAAACAGTGCTCCGGCTCGGTACTCCGGAGTGGAGCCTGACACCGTACTGGCGTCGCGTTTTCGGCGTCGACGTTTTGCACTGCAAGAAGTGCGGCGGATGGCGCAAGCTCATTGTGCCGATCTCGGACAGCGTCGTCAGGCGGCCTGCGCTTCCACAGACATGATTGCGCATCTTCCACCGAAATGATTCGAAGGCCTACTTCGTGTTCAAGAAGTCGCGCGAGGTAGGGTGGCGACTGGCGGGGCTCACGGACAAGCACCCGAAGTCAGAGCCCCCAACGCGCCCATGCTAGGGGCGTTCGACCTTAGAGCTGGCACTTTTCATTAGCTCGACTGGTATGCTTGTCGGTTCGGTTCACAACATTCCTAGGCCAGCTGCTGGCTTTCCGACGCACGGACCCGATCGGAAGCGAGGCTGTGAGCTGGCGTCATCTCGCATTGGCGGGAGGGAGCCTTGCACATGCCCAACGCTGCGGAATCCCGCGTGACTTCGAACTACACAACGCCCCAAGCGCGACCACTGATCCATTCGTGGATGAGTCCGGCTCTGCTTGGCGCCGTCCTGCTAGTGAACCTTGTGATCTTCGCCTTGTTGATCCTAGGACTACGGGACTTTGCCCGCGCCGAGGGTCGTGCGGCAGATGCTTCACAACGGCGCGTCGAGGCGGAATCGGTTCTGGCTGACGCTCGCTCGAAGAAGGCGGGGCTGTCTTCCGAGGTTCAACTGCTCGAGTCGCGCGCAGAAGAAGTGCGCAAACAGGTCACCGATCTGGTCGCACGTCAGGAGGCCAAGAGCCGGGCGATCGAGGATGAGGCTCGCGCATCGGCGCACGCTGCAACATTGGCACAACAAGTCGCGCAATCCCAGGCGACCTTGGACGGACTCCAGGGCTCTGGGCAATCAGCACTCGACAAGCTCAACGCTCTGAATGTTCAGACGCAGGTCGTTTCCCTTGCCGAGAG
This sequence comes from Planctomycetota bacterium, assembly GCA_043760765.1. Taxonomy (GTDB): domain Bacteria; phylum Planctomycetota; class UBA1135; order UBA1135; genus JADJQU01. The sequence goes on from JAYUOR010000279.1 coordinate 1,698, forward strand.
TCCATACGCGTCGGCTTCGCTCGCCGCCCTGGCCGAACCCCTCTGGTCGACGTACTGCGCGGCCAAGGTCAACTCGCTGGGTTGCACTCCCTCGATCGTTGCCGCGGGCGTCCCGAGCGCGACTTCAGGAAGCGGATTTGCGATCGAAACGAGCAACGTGATCAACAACAAGCCCGGTCTGTATCTCTACACGAACGCCGGCCAGGCCGCGGTACCCTTCGCTGGCGGATTGCGTTGTGTCAACTCACCGATCAAGCGTTCGGTGCCGATGAACTCCGGCGGGACCGCTCCGCCGAACAATTGTTCGGGCGTCTACAGCCTCGACTTCAACGCGTTCGCAGTGGGTGCACTTGGCGGAGCTCCCGGGGCGTACTTGACCGTGCCCGGCAGTGTCATCGACACGCAAGCCTGGGGTCGAGACAACGGTTTCCTCGCGCCGAACAACGCGACGTTGTCCAACGGATTGCAATACACCGTCGGGCCCTGAACGGCTAGGAACCTCAAGCTCCCGAGCATGTTCTTGGTCTCTTCCGCACCGCGACGGGCAGAGTCGTTCACGAAGCGATGATCACCCGCGGGCCAGATCCCCTCGACCCGCCGACGCCCAGCAAAACGGTAAGACGCGCTCCCGCCGCATTCCGCGAATCGTCGTAAGTGCAGGTGGTGCCCTCGACTGGAATCGAACCAGCACGGGTTACCCCACAAGATCCTTAGTCTTGCGCGTCTGCCAATTCCGCCACGAGGGCACCAGAGTACGTATCGCGGACCGGCACTCCGCGCTTGGCAGACGGCCCCAGTTGCGGACCGCGCGACGGATTGCCCCCGGTTTGAGGGGGTGGGGAGTCTAGCAGCCGTCCGCGCACTCGCAAGGGCCACAGGCGCCTGCTACAAAACCGGCTTCGCTCGGCCCAAGTCCATCGCCGCTTTCAGCGCTCTCCGCCATGCCCCAACTCGTCGGCAACGCGCTCATCGGTCAGTCCGGTGGGCCCACCTGCGTCATCAACCAGAGCCTGGTCGGCATCGTCGAGTCGGCCGTGGCTTCGAGCGCGATCAAGAACGTCTACGGCGCGATCCACGGCATCAAGGGTGTGCTCGAAGAACGCCTGATCGACCTCGGCCGCGAGTCGAAGGCTGCGCTCGAAGCGGTGGCGGTGACACCCTGCGCCGCGCTGCGCTCGGTGCGCAAGAAACCGACGCGCGAAGAGTGCGAGCGCGCGCTGCGCGTCTTCAAGGCCCACGACATCCGCTACTTCTTCTACATCGGCGGCAACGACTCGGCGGAGACGGCCCACTTGATGAACGAGATCGCCGTGGCCGAGGGCTATGAGTTGCGTTTGTTCCACGTGCCGAAGACCATCGACAACGACCTGCGCGTTACCGATCACTGCCCGGGTTACGGTTCAGCGGCGCGCTTTGTCGCCAGCGCATTTCTCGGCGACAACCAAGACAACCGCAGCTTGCCCGGCATCAAGGTCGACGTGGTCATGGGACGCAACGCCGGTTGGCTGACAGCCGCGAGCGCGCTTGCGCGGATCCACGCCGACGACGGGCCACACTTGATCTACGTGCCGGAGCGCGTGTTTTCGCTCGATAGTTTCCTCGGCGACGTCGAGCGCGTGAACAGGCAACACGGCCGCTGTCTGATCGCCGTCTCCGAAGGCATCCATGGCGCGGACGGCAAGTCCGTGATCGAGACCAAGGAAGTGGATTCACACGGCAATGCACAACTTTCAGGCTCCGGGGCGCTCGGCGATTGGCTCAGCGAGCAGATCAAGAAGAAGCTCGGCGAAAAACTGCGCGTGCGCGCCGACACCTTCGGCTATCTGCAGCGCTCTTTCGCCGGCGTCTGGTCGGAAACCGACGCCGCCGAAGCGCGCGAAGTCGGCCGCACGGCGCTGCGCATCGCCACCGACGGAACGCGGCCCCACGGTTCGATCGTGATCCTGCGCGAGCCCGGCAGCGGCTATCGCGTGCGCTACGACGTGACCGACCTGAAAAACGTCGCTAAGGACACGCGGCCCATGGAAGCGCGTTTCCTCAAGGGCGACAACGACATCGCACCCGAGTTCCTCGAGTACGCGCGGCCGCTGGTCGGCCACTTGCCGGTCTGCGCACGGCTTTCCGATCACCCGGTCGCGAAGAAGTTGTAGGCTTCTCGCTCGCTCGCCACGTCCTCCCTCGCCCCGCCCATTGAACGCATGAAGCTTCTTTTCACCGCTGCCCTGATCAGTCCTTTGGCCCTGTTGACGACGAGCGCCGGCGAAGCTGCGCGCGGCTCGTACCTCGAGCGCGCCAATCCGCTCGCAGCCGACGCCATCAAGGGCAAGCTCGAAGGCCGCATCGTCTTCGACGGCGAGCGGCCCGAGCCGCGACCGCTCGAGATTGCCGATGACAAGGCCAAGGGCTGCACGAAGGCCGGCGCCGCGCTCGACAAGACCGACCGCTCGCTGCTCGTGGCCAAGGAACTCGGCATCAAGAACGCCGTCATCACGATCGCGGTCAAGGACGCGAAGGTCAAAGTGCCCGAGAAGCCGATCGTGCTCGACCAGATTGC
>JAYUOR010000280.1:0-1709 GCA_043760765.1 Planctomycetota bacterium
CTGTTCGTGTTTGCCCCTGGTGGCCAACTCGTCGCGCGGCGCGACGGTCCGATCGATGCTGCGCTGGCCAAAGAGTGGCTTGGCGAAGCGCTTGAAGCAGCATCGAGCGCGGCGCGGCGTGCCCATGCGGCAGAGCTGGGCGTTGAGGCGCTCTACGCGCACGCCCGACTTGCGCTGCGACTGGGCGAGATCGAAGGCGCGGAACGCGAGTTCACCGTGCTTGCCAGTTGCGCGAAGCCCCCGTTAGGTGCCTCCGCGAATGGCTGGCTTGCGCGCCTGAAGATCGAACGCGGCGATGTGCTCGGCGCGCGTGCGCACTTTGCGCTCGCCAACCAGGCGGCCGCGGAACAGGTCACGTCCGCGGATCTCTTGCTCACGCGCGGCCTGATCGAATCTGCCGAGCGCGAAATGCGCGCCGCCTGCGAGAGTTTCCGCGAATCGGCGCGCGCGTTCGACGGCCTTGATCGCACACAAGCAGGTCGCGCACGTCTGGAACTCGCGCGCAGTCAGGCCGCGATCGGCGAGGTCAGCTTGGCCCTCGAAACACTCGACTCGCTCGCGCGCTCGAGCGAGTCGTTCTCCATGCGTCAACACGCCCGTCACCTGGCCGACGAAATTCGCGTCCCACCCGTTTCCCACTAGGAGCCCGATCATGAATTGGATCTGCAGTCTGCTTCCGCTTGTGCTCGTCAGTCTGCCGCAGCAGGCGCCGCCGCCCGCCGCCGCGCAACCCAAGCCTGAGCTGATCGTCGGCCAGGGCCAGGCGCGTTATCGCTGGCTGGGCGACTGGGCCAAGCGCCCGGCGAACGCGCCCTTCGGCAACACCCACGGCGGAGTCGCCATCGACTCCGCCGGACGCGTCTATGTCACCACCGACACGGAAAGCGCGATCATGGTCTTCGAACCCGACGGCACATTCGTGAAGGCCTGGGGCAAGGAGTTCCGCGGCGGAACGCACGGAATTCTGATCTACGGCAAGGCTGAAAGCGAGGGCCTGATCCTCGCGCACACCGCTCGGCACGAGGTCGTCGGCACAACGCTCGATGGAAAAATCCAATGGACGATTCCGTGGCCCAAGGAATCCGGCGTGTACGCGAGCGCCGATGAATACGCTCCCACTGCGATCGCGCTCGCGCCGGACGGCCGCCTGTTCGTCGCCGACGGCTACGGCAAGTCCTGGGTGCACATCTACGACAAGGAACGCAAGTATCTGAGTTCGTTCGGGGGCCCGGGCAAGGAACCGGGCAAATTCCAAACGCCGCACGGCCTGTGGATGGACGTCGATCATCAACCGCCGCGCTTGATCGTTGCCGACCGCGAGAACAGTCGCCTGCAGATCTTCGACCTGGAGGCGAAGCTCCTAGAGGTGATCGATCACGACCTGCGCCGGCCCTGCGGATTGGCGCGCTACAAGGACCTGTTCGCCGTGGCCGACCTAGCCGGGCGTGTGACCTTGTTCGACAAGGACTTCAAGTTGGTCGCGCAACTCTGCGATCAGCCCGACGAAAGCCTGCGCGCCCAGAACGGAGTTCCGCCGGAGAAGTTCAAAGACGGCGAGTTCGTCTCGCCGCACGGCGTGCGCTTCGACGCGCAAGGCAACCTGTACGTGATGGACTGGGTCTCCACCGGGCGCGTGACGAAGCTCGCCGTCGTGCACTGAGCGCGGGACGTCAGAACAAAGCAGCGGGGCCGCCCAGCCAGTGCTGGAC
>JAYUOR010000281.1:0-4227 GCA_043760765.1 Planctomycetota bacterium
GTTTATTACCGACCGCATACCGTACCCTGTATGCGGTCGGTAATAAACGCCGGAGGATTACCGGGCACCGTCAGGGCTTCGATTTGCCCTTCTTAGCGGCGTTGGCGACGCCGTTCAGGTGGATCGATTCGACACGCACGACAGGCAGTTTGCCGGCGGGATCGACGACGAAGGCGTCGCCCCAGGCGTCGGTCGCATAGACGGCGTCGTCAGGCAGCAGCTTGGCGGCCACCAGTTTCTTGCGCGCCGTCGTGAAATTGACCGGCAACGGATCGGTGTTCATGTAGAGCGGGTTGTACAACCCAATCGCGCGGTTCAGGGTGTCGCGACGCTCGAGCGTCTTCTCGCGACGGATCCAGGTCACGTCGAGTTCGATCCAGATGTCGTCGTCGGAGTCGGCGGTAGCGTCTTCGCCCAGACTGCGGATGCGCAACACGTCGCCGGTCGCCTTCAAGGTGTAGGCTCGCGACCAGGCATCGACCAGATAGCCGGGTTTGTTCGTGATCTTGTCGGTGACGACGCCAGGCAGATACGGGCCGGCCCAGCTCGGCGCGATCTTCGGGCTCGGCTGCACGATCAAGGCTTCGAGCGAGGCCGGAAAGCTGCCGACGTCCTGAAAGTAGTCGGCGCACGCGCCGCTCAGGTATTCCAGCTCTTCGCGCGTTGCGTTGCGGGCCTTGTAGCTCAGCACCTTGGAAGTCACTGGCACCGCGGCACCGACGACGATGGCCATGATCGCCACGCAGACGATCATCTCGAGCAGCGTGAATCCGCTGTTGGATTGAGAACGTGCATTCTTCGTGCGCATGGGTTCCTACTTCAGTGTCCCGTAGAGTGTGAAGATCGGCATGATCGCCGCGAGCATGATGAAGGCGACCACGCCGCCGGCGCACAGCAGGAGCGCCGGCTCGAAGATCGCGAGAAATCGCTTGACGGTGCGTGGAATCTCTTCGTCGTAGTACTCGACCAGTCGTTCCAAAGATTTGTCCAGTTCGCCGGTCGACTCCCCCACTGCGACGATCTGGATCAGCAACGGATCGATGTGCGCTTCCTTCTCGAGGCCCTGGGAAATGGTCTGGCCGCGGCGCACACCCGCCGCGACGCGCGAGAAGGAGTCGCGCATGGCGGCATTGCCGCAGGTATTCGCCGAGACATCGAGCATCGTGAACACGTCGCAACCGGCGTTCTGCAAGATGCTCGCCGTCGATGCGAACTTGGAAGTAGCGAGTTGTCGGACCACGTTTCCGATCAATGGCAAGTTGAGCAGCAGCGAGTGCATCCAGGCGCGTCCCTTGGAACTTTGCAGCGCGCGATAGATGAAAAATCCCAGCAGCGCAGCGCCGCCGCCAAGTGAGAGCGCGTGGTCGCGCAGGAAATCCGAGAGCGCCAGCACGATGCGCGTCTGAATCGGCAGGCTGTCGCGGCCGCCAGGGAATAGGCCGATCAGGCGCGGCAAGACAAAGTACAAGAGCACCAGCACGAGGCCGACCAGCGCGAAAAAGAGAATCGCGGGATAGATCAGCGCCTGCAGCGTGGTCGCGCGAATCCCGCGCACCCAACTCATGTGGCGCGAGAGGCGCAGCAACACGCGGTCGAGTGCACCCGAGGCCTCGCCGGCGCGCACGGAGGCGCGAAACACGCCGGGGAACGAAGCGCTCTCGTGATCGAGGGCTTCCGAAAGACTCTGTCCGCGCCGCAGACCCTCGACGATGCGGGCGACCACCGCGCGACTTGCGCCGCGTTCCATGCGCTGTCCGATGCTCGACAGACCCTCGACGACACGCACGCCGGCGCTGGTCACAGTCGACAGTTGATGGGTCAGGTGAATCAGTTCCGCGGAAGAAATGCGCCCGCGGCCACTGCGCGCGAGGCGGCGAGTCTGTTTTGCGCGCGTGAGCACGAGGCCGCGCAGATCGAGTTCGGCGTCGAGCGCCTGCTCGCTCTCGGCAACGGCGCTGCCCTGCACGGCAGACCCGTCGCGCGCCACGGCGCTGTACTCAAACGCAGTCACGTTCCTCCGCCGAGAGTCGGTGACTCTTGTTGACGCGCTCGACTTCGTCCAGGGTCGTCTCGCCGCTGCGGATCTTCGCGCGACCGTCGTCGTTGATCGTCTGATAGCCACTGGCCATCGCCAGCCGGTGCAGTTCGCCCAGGTTCGCGCCGCCGCGCAGCACATCGGCCATGGGTTCGTCCGGAAGGAACAGTTCGCAAATCGCCAGGCGGCCGCTGTAGCCCGAGTCGCGACAGCGCCGGCAGCCCTTGCCGCGCTGGGGTGTGCCAAGGTCTTCACCCAGGAACCGTTTCTCGCGCTCAGTGGCCGGGCAAGCTTCGCCGCAAGCGGTGCACACACGCCGCACGAGGCGCTGAGCCAGCACGCCGATCAGCGAATCTTCCACGAGGTAAGGATCGATGCCCAGGTCGGTCAGTCGCGGAATCGCGCCCAGCGCCGAATTCGTGTGCAGCGTCGAAAAGACCAAGTGGCCGGTCATCGAGGCCTTGATGGCCATGTCGGCGGTCTCCTGGTCGCGGATCTCGCCCACCAGGATCACGTCAGGATCCTGACGCAGCAGCGCGCGCAAGCCTTCCTTGAAGCCAAAGCCAATCGACGGATCGACCTGCGACTGGCGCAGCAACGGCAGGCGATACTCGATCGGGTCTTCGATCGTCGCCACGTTGCGCACGCTGGCGTCGATCTCGGCCAGCAGCGAATACAAGGTCGTCGTCTTGCCCGAACCCGTCGGGCCGGTGACCAGGAACAGGCCGTGGTCGCGCTGGGCAATCTTGCGCAGCAGGACCTGATGTCGCCGCGAAATGCCCAGATCGTTCATGGCCAGCATGCCGGCCGATCGATCGAGGATGCGCAGCACGATGTTCTCGCCGTCGGCGCTGGGCATGATCGAAAGGCGCATACTGACCTGGCGCTTGTCGACCGTCGCGCGCAGACGTCCGTCCTGGGGTCTGCGCCGCTCGGCGATATCCAGATTGGCGAGCACCTTGATGTGCGAGACGACAGCGTCGCTGGCCTCGCGCGGCAGGTTCTCGCCTTGCATCAACAGGCCGTCCACGCGGTAGCGCACGCGTGTCAGACGTTCTTCCGGCTCGATGTGAATGTCGGTGGCCCCACGTCGCACGCCGTCCATCAAGATCGCGGCGACCAGACGTTCGACCGGCCACTCACCGTCCTTGGGCTTCTCGATCTCGCGAAAGATCTGCGCGACCTCGAGGCGCTCGTCGACCAGGTGCGTGCGCACCAGTTCGCCAAGATCGCGCTCCGTGATCATCGCGAGTTCGAGTGGATATGGGAATTGTGCGCGAACCAAGGCGACCTTTTCGGGGTCGTCGGGGTTGACCATCGCCACGCGCAACACGCCCTCGGCCAACGCCAGCGGAAAGGCGCCGGTGCTGCGCACGAACTCGCGGTCGATCGCAGACTTCAGCGCGGCCTCGGGCTCGACCTCGCGGGCCCGGATGAAGGCCAGGCCGAGGTCTTCGGCGATGACCCGCGCGATGTCCTCGTGCTTGAGGAAACCGAGCGAGACCAGGATCTCGCCCAGCGGACGCCAGGCGCGACGCTGCTCCGAGAGCGCGACGTCGACGTCGCGCTGGGAACAGAGCCCCCGCTCGATCAGTCGGTCGCCGAGCCGGCCTTTGACTTGCGTGCCCATGTGCGTCTCAGTGCTGCTCCGCGCTCGCGGGCTTTTTCGCCGAAGTCAGGCCGATCGCGCGCTGACGCTCCTCGAAGCGATCCTGATAGCGCCCGGCCAGACCGCGCGCCTCCTCGAAATCGAGGATGCGCGGCGTGATGAAGACGAGCAATTCACGCTGCTTGCCCGAGTCGTCATCGGAGCGGAACAGCCGACCGAGCAGCGGGATGTCCATCAACAGCGGAACACCCTTGTCGGTCTGTTCGCGGCGCTTCTGCAAGAGTCCGCCCAAGACCAGCGTGCCTTGATCAGGCACCAGGAAAGTCGAGGCCAGTCGCCTGGAGTCGAGCACGGGAATGCCGTTGAAGAACGAGGTGACCTCGCTGAAGTCCTGATCGATCTTGATCTGCAGGATGCCGTGCTCCTGCACGGTAGGCGTCACCTTGAGTTTGATACCCGCTTCCTTGAACAGGACTTCTTCGACGACCTGCGAACCGGTTCCGCCAGTGGTTCCTGTCGTCGTCGTGGTCGTGTTGACGTAGGGAATCTCCTCGATGACCTCGATCGAGGCTTCGATCCCGGT
>JAYUOR010000282.1:0-11468 GCA_043760765.1 Planctomycetota bacterium
GTCAGACGCGATTTCCGAATCGTTCGGCTGGGGCGTTGCCAAGCGCTACGAGTTCGCGAAGCAGATTGGTGAGCGCAGTGTGGACGGCGCCGAGGCGAAGAAGCGCTGGTCAGAATCGATTGCGTCGATCAAGTCGTCGCCGAAGTACGGCGGTCTGGAGCTGACGCCGCAGATGGGATTGCTTCCGATTGGCATGGATGCGGACTCAGGCCTGTGGGAGTTCGCGCACTTGCAGACGGGCGAGCCTGCTATGCGCGGCGCGGACGGCAAGCTGGTGTTGGCCGAAGGGACCGGCTTGGTATTCGTGCTGATTCCAAGCGGGACGTTTTGGATGGGCGCGCAGAAGGCGGACGACAGCGGCCACAACCTGGATTCTGGGGCGGAGTCGAATGAGTCTCCGGTGAAGGAGGTGACGCTGGAGTCGTACTTCCTTTCGAAGTACGAAATGACGCAGGGTCAGTGGTTGCGTTTTGTGGGGCGCAACCCGAGCGCCTATGGCCCTGAAACGAAGTTTGGCGAAAAGCTGTGGAGCCTGTTGAACCCGGTGGAGCAGGTGAGTTGGAACGTCTGCACTGAAGCGCTGAGGCGGCATGGTCTTGTGCTTCCGACGGAAGCGCAGTGGGAGTATGGGGCACGCGCGGGTACGGAGAGCGCTTGGTGGACGGGTGACGAGAAGGAGACGATTCGCGGAGTGGCGAACTTGGCAGATGCGTATTGCAAGACGCATGGCGGGCCGATCAACTGGCCCTACGAGGACTGGCTGGACGACGGCAGCTCCGTGCACGCTCGCGTAGGGAGTTATCGTCCGAATGCGTTCGGCCTCCACGACGTAATCGGCAACGTGGCGGAGTGGTGTTGTGACGAGTACGGTGGCTACAAGTTGCCTATTCATGCAGGTGACGGTAAGCGTATGGTGGCTGGCTCCGCCTACCGTGTGCTCCGCGGCGGCGGCTTCAACGATGTCGCTTCGAGCGCGCGATCGGCGAACCGCTACGGATACGCGCCGGAGATCCAGTACGACTTCCTGGGCCTGCGTCCCGCCAGAGCAGCGCAACTTTCTGCCTCACCACTTCAGCTCGAAAAAAAGTGACGTTGGGCTGTTGCGAGGCGTCCGGCGAAGCCGCGAGCGCAGTCCGATCGTCGGAGCAGGTATTAGAACCGGCGTTCTTCCTGGGCTGTGCGTCCCGCAGAGCCAATCTCGAATCTGCTGGGGCGGGCGACGAGGCGCCCGAGCAGATCATGAACCTCCGGCTGAACTCAGCCGCCTTGTCTCAGTCCTCGGTACCATGCCGACGCCATGACCGATCCGAGCTTGCCCCTCGACCCTCGCGCGGAGGAGTTGTTCCGCGAGTACCTCGCGCGCGTTGACGCTGGCGAGCCCGCTGACTTCGAAGCGCTCTGCCGTGCGAATCCAGCTCTGGTTCATGACCTGCGTGAACTGAAGCGTGCGATCGAAATTGCCAGGCGGCTCAATTCCTCCAGCGACGATCGTACGCTCAGCGAACGCCTGAAGCAGAAGTTCGGCACCGATCCTGGTCCAACTGCATCGCTCGATGACGAGCCGCGCCCTGACTCCTCTGGGTCGAGCACGCTGTTCGAGAGGCTGCGCGGCGGCGGAACACGCGGCACGCGCTACAAGCTGCTCGGTGAAGTCGCACGCGGCGGCATGGGCGTGATCTTGAAGATCTGGGACGACGAGCTGCGGCGCACGTTGGCGATGAAAGTCGTGCTCGGTCGCGGCAACGAGCCGAGCGGCCAGACGCCCGTCGTCGATCCCAATATGCTTGGCCGGTTCCTCGAAGAAGCGCAGGTCACGGGCCAGCTCGATCACCCCGGCATCGTTCCCGTGCACGAGCTTGGCCTCGACGCAGACGGCCGTGTCTACTTCACGATGCGCCTGGTCAAGGGCGAAGACCTTCGCAGCATCTTCGAGAAGGTCCGCAGCGGCGAGGACGGCTGGAACCAGGTCCGCGCGCTCGGCGTGTTGCTCAAGGTGTGCGAGGCCATGAGCTACGCGCACTCGAAGAAGGTCGTGCACCGCGATCTGAAGCCGGCCAATGTCATGGTCGGCAAGTTCGGCGAGGTCTACGTGATGGACTGGGGTCTTGCGCGCGTGCTCGGTCGCGAAGACAAGCACGATTTGCGCATTCAGCCGCAGCCGACGATGCAGAGCGTGGTGAAGACCGAACGCCGCGAGAGGCGTGAGGACACACCGGACTCGCCGCTGGTGACGATGGACGGCGACATCGTCGGGACACCGAGCTTCATGCCGCCGGAGCAGGCGAAGGGGCAGCTTGAAAGGCTCGGGCCGCACTCCGACGTCTACTCGCTTGGTGCGATGCTTTATCAGCTTCTCACGGGCGAATTGCCCTATGTCCCCGCGGGCGCGAAGGTTTCGCAGCACACGATTCTCGACGCGGTCCTGAGACGATCACCGGATCCGATCGAGTCGCTTGCGCCAAACACTCCTCCAGAACTCGTCGCGATCTGCGACAAGGCGATGGCCCGCGAAATTCCAGCGCGCTACGCCGACACGCAAGCTTTCGCGTCCGACTTGCGCGCCTACCTCGAGGGCCGCGTTGTGCGTGCCTACGAGGCGGGGACATGGGCCGAGGGAAAGAAGTGGGTCAAGCGCAATAAGGCACTCACGGCGTGGATGGCGGCGGCGTCGTTAGCAGTTGGAATTGGTGGCGGCGTAATCGCGCAGAAAAACTCTGACCTGCATGGCACGAATGCGGCTCTCGCAAAATCCAAGACCGAAGCCGAAACGAGGGCAAGGGAAGCAAACCTTCTCAAGGACGAGGCTCTCGCACAGGGCCGCGAGCTTCGCGTGCGCGGGCTGATTCAGGACTTGGCGCAGTTTGAGACGCTCGACGACTCGCTGGAGTTCGCGCGAAGTCAAAAGCGTCCTGCGTACGAGTGGTGGCTCGCGGCAGCGCATCGACTGGTGGATGGCGTGCCGGAGGACACGCAGAAGAAAGTGGACTGGTCACCTGGCTTGATCGATGCAGAGGCGCGGCTCGCGAAGCTTCGCAAACGGGCACTCACTCAGGGCGAGGCTGATGAGCTGAAGGATCAGGCCCGACTGATCGCGAGATTGGCCGCTGCGGTGCCTGAAGCGCTGACAAAAGGCCCTCCCACGGGCCCCCGCGTCTGGCGCTTCGCAGAGAGTGACGACCAGTGGTGGCACGCTCAGCTCACTCAACTCGTCGAGGATCTGCACCGGCTCGAGGATCGCATCGCGATAGCGGAGCGCAGCGTGAAGCCGCCTGAGGCGTTGACGAAATGGAACGAGGCGATCGGGGCGATTGCTGCTTCGCCAAAATACGCTGGCCTGAAGATCACGCCGCAAATTGGGCTGCTGCCGATTGGCGCGGATCCTGTTTCTGGTCTTTGGGAATTCTCGCAGGTCGATTCAGGCGAGGTGGCCTCTCGCGCGGCAGACGGGAGGATCGTCCTGAAGCCTGAGATGGGGCTGGTGTTCGTGCTGTTGCCCGGCGGCCGCGTGCCGGCTGAAGTGGTGGAGCAAGGTCGGCAGTCGGTGCAGGATGCGGATCTGACGAAGATCGACCTCGCCGCGTTCTTCGTTTCGAAGTACGAATTGACGAATGGGCAGTGGGACCGTCTGGGCGGCTGGCGTCGAGCCGGCGAGAAGGGCGCGAGTCCGCTGCTTCCGGTCACAGGTATCAGTTGGGACGACTGCGTAGCTGCGCTCTCTCGGAGCGTGGGGTGGTTGAGTTTGCCGAGTGAGGCACAGTGGGAGTACGGCTGTCGTGCTGGTACGACGACGGCGTGGTGGACAGGGAATGACGAGTCCAGCCTGCACGGTGCGGCGAACATCTTCGACCCGAAGGACGGGGAGCCCCAGTTCCAGAGAGTCGGCCTTCTGCGCGCGAATTCGTTCGGGCTGGCCGACGTGCACGGCAACGCGATGGAGTGGTGCCGAGACGCGTATGGCTCGGCAGGGTCGACGCGTGAACACGGTGACGGGCTCGTCGATGCACTGGATGCAGCAAATCGCGTGCTTCGCGGCGGCTACTTCTGGGACGACGCCCGGGTCGCGCGTTCGTCCGAGCGCTTCGGCGGCGCGCCGGTCGTTCGCTACGATTTCAACGGCCTTCGTCCCGTTAGAGGCATCACGCCTTGATACTTCATCACTTCACCCGATCGAGTGCGTAGGAAATGCCGTTGCGAGGCGCACAGCCGCAGCGGCGTGCGCAGCGCAGCCGCCAGCGTAGGCGTTGCGCCGCAACAGGCAGGCAGACCGAAGCGATTTCTTGGGCTGTGGGTTTCGAAGACCCCGTCGAAGAGCCGGTGCCGCGGGCACCCGAGCAGACCATCCACCCTCGGCTGAAATGATCCGCCTTGTCTCAGTCCTCGGTACCATGCCGACGCCATGTCCGACCCGAGCTTGCCCCTCGATCCGCGCGCGGAGGAGTTGTTTCGCGAGCACCTGACTCGTCTCGAGGGCTGCGAGCCTGGTGACTTCGAGGCGATGTGTCGCGCGAACCCTACGCTTGCTCATGACTTGCGTGAACTGAAGCGCGCGATCGAAATTGCGAGACGGCTCAATTCCTCCAGCGGCGATCGCCCTCTTTCCGAGCGCCTGAAGCAGAAGTTCGGTGCGGATCCCGGTCCTACGCTTTCACTCGACGACGAGCCTCGTCCAGACTCCGCTGCGTCTGGCACACTGTTCGAGAAACTGCGAGGCGGCGGTACGCGCGGCACGCGCTACAGACTCCTTGGCGAAGTAGCGCGCGGCGGGATGGGAGTGATCCTAAAGATCTGGGACGACGAGTTGCGCCGCACGCTGGCGATGAAGGTCGTGCTCGGCCGCGGCGACGAATCGAAGGGCGACACGCCGCACGTTGATCCGAAGACGCTTGGCCGCTTCCTCGAAGAAGCGCAGGTTACCGGCCAACTCGATCACCCAGGCATCGTTCCCGTGCATGAACTCGGACTCGCCGCCAATGGAAGTGTGTACTTCACAATGCGCCTCGTGAAAGGCGAGGAGCTTCGCAGCATCTTCGAGAAGGTTCGCACCGGCGAGGACGGCTGGAACCAAGTCCGCGCGCTCGGCGTGATGCTCAAAGTGTGCGAGGCGATGAGCTACGCGCACTCGAAAAAAGTCGTGCACCGCGACTTGAAGCCCGCGAACGTGATGGTCGGCAAGTTCGGCGAGGTTTACGTGATGGATTGGGGCTTGGCGCGAGTGCTTGGTCGTGAAGACAAGCATGACCTGCGCATTCGACCGCAGCAGACGACGCAAAGCGTGGTCAAGACCGAGCGGCGGGAGAAGCGCGAGGAGACGCCGGATTCGCCGCTCGTGACGATGGATGGCGAGGTTGTCGGCACACCGAGCTTCATGCCGCCGGAGCAGGCGAAGGGGCAACTCGACAGACTCGGCCCGCATTCGGATGTCTATTCGCTCGGCGCGATGCTCTATCAGCTCTTGACGGGCGAGGTTCCCTACATCCCGAAGGGTTCGGTGGTCTCGCAGCGCACGATTCTGGCGGCCGTGTTGCGGCACGGGCCCGAACCCATCGAGTCGCTCGCGCCCTCAACGCCGCCTGAACTTGCCGCGATCTGCGAAAAGGCGATGGCACGCGAAGTTTCGACGCGGTACGGCGACACAGAAGCACTCGCGGCTGACCTGCGCGCCTATCTTGAGGGCCGCGTTGTTCGTGCATACGAGACCGGTGCCTGGGCCGAGGCTCGCAAGTGGGTTCGCCGCAACAAGCCGCTGGCAGCTTCGCTGGCAGCGGCAGTGGTGACCTTGATCATCGGCGTAGTCACCAGCACAGCGTTCGCCTCGCGTGCGACGGAAAAGGCGACCGCGCTTGAGCAGGCCAACACCACGATCCTGTCAAAAAGTGGCGAGATCCAGTCCAAGAATACGGAACTCGAGTCCAAGAACGCGGCGCTTGACAAGGCCAAATCGGAGGCGGAGCAGAAGACGAACGACGTCCTATCGCTCTCGGCGCAGGAAGACTTGGACGGCCTGGTGGCTCGCGCCGAGAAACTGTGGCCGGCGCAACCGGGGTTGATTGCGGAATACGAGGCGTGGATGAGCGAGGCGCGCGAGCTGATCGGTGGACGAGCCGCGGATTCCGCGAAGGGTTTGAAGAAGCGTCCGAGTTTGGAGGAGCACAGGGCAAAGCTTGCTGAGCTGCGCTCCAAGGCCAGGCCGCTGACAGTTGAGCAGGCGAAGGCCGAGCGCGAGTCGCATCCGAAGTACGCAGAGCTGCTCGTCAAACAATCCGAATTGAGCTGGCATTCGCGCATGCTGGGCATGGAGTCTTGGCCGAGCGTGTCGGCGATCGAAGCCGAGCTTGCGATGGAGACGCTGCCTGGCGATGCGAACGAATTGAACACGCTGGCCTGGACACTCGTGGATCCCGGCAAGCCGGTGTACGGGCAGGAGGTTCGAGCGCTGCTGCTCGCTCAACGTGCGGTAGCCGCCGCGAGCGAATCGGAGCGCCGCAGATTTCGCGTCAGCCTGGCCTGGGCGCTCTTCAGGTTGGGCCGTCTCGACGAGGCGCTGGCCGAAGAGAACGCAGCCGTGATCAGGTCGATCGGGGGCGAGCCTAACGAATCGGCGGCGAAACTGGACGAATCGGTGTCAGCTTGGGTTGGTGATGAGTTGACGAAGCGCCGTGAGCAGCGCGACGCGTTGGCCGCGGAGGTTTCCGAGCTGGATCGCGTGGTGAGCGAGCGGCACACGTTTGATTACGAGGATCCGGACGATCGCTGGTGGGATGTACAGCTATCGAAGCTGGTCTCAGACCTTGAAAGACTGCGCCATCCGAAAACGGGCCTGATGGGCGACGCGCTGAGCGAGTCTTTCGGCTGGGGCATGAGGAAGCGCTATGAATTCGCGAAGAACATTGAGGAGCTCAGCCTCGCCGGCATGACTTCGAAGAAGCTGTGGGCCGAGGCGATCACTGCCGTCCGGTCCTCGCCGAAGTACGGCGGTCTCGAGCTAGTGCCGCAGCTTGGACTGCTCCCGATCGGGACGGACCCCGACTCGGGCCTGTGTGAATTCGCGCACCTGCAATCGGGCGAGCCCGCGCTACGCGGTGCGCAAGGGCAGCTGGTCTTGAGCGAAGCGACCGGTCTGGTGTTCGTGCTGATACCGGGCGGGACGTTCTGGATGGGCGCACAGAGGACGGACCCGAACGGTCACAACTTCGATCCGCTGGCGAATCCGGAAGAAACTCCCGTGCGCGAGGTGAAGCTGTCGGCCTACTTCCTGTCGAAGTACGAGATGACCCAGGGTCAGTGGCTGCGTTTCGTAGGGCGCAATCCGAGCAGCTATGATCCTGGAACAAAGTTCGGCGACAAGACCTGCAGCCGTCTGTGCCCGGTGGAGCAGGTGAGGTGGGACAGCTGCACCGATACTTTGAGGCGGCTGGGCCTCGTACTTCCGACGGAAGCGCAGTGGGAGTACGGTGCGCGCGCGGGTGCGCAGAGCGCCTGGTGGACTGGTACCGAGAAAAAAACGATGGCCGGTGCGGCGAATCTCGCGGATGCGTACTCCAAGTCGCACGGCGGGCCGAGGAACTGGCCGTACGAGACCTGGCTCGACGACGGCTGGACTGTGCACGCTCCGGTTGGCAGCTACGCGCCGAACGCGTTCGGCCTGCACGACGTGGCCGGAAACGTGTGGGAGTGGTGTGGGGATGGGCAAGGTGCCTACTCCCTGCCGACACATGCGGGTGACGGAGAGCGGATGGTGAACGGATCGGCCTTCCGCGTGTACCGCGGCGGCGGCTTTCGCAACGGAGTTCCGTCTGCGCGTTCGGCGACCCGCTTCATTGCCACGCCGGAATTCCAGGGCGACGCCCTCGGCCTCAGGCCCGCCAGGAGCATGACGCCCTGAGATACAGTGCAGCTCTCGATCACCGCGCCGAATGAAGAGCGCAAGCTCGGCAGGGTTGATGTCGAGCTCCACTGCGTCGACCGAAGCTGCTGCTCATCTTTCGATGCTCGTCCGGTTCAGCGTGACACCGCGAGGTCTCGCGCAACGCCGCAATGGCACTTCGCGACCCGCGACTTGTTCCCTTGGCCGCAAGTGACGCACAATGGTGGGCAAACCGCCGATGGTTTCCCTTCGCGACGACCCGTTTCTCAAGAGCGTTCCCGAGATCGACGGGTTCAAGGTGCTCGAGCCCTGCGTGCTCTACTCCAAGCTCGGCGAGGGCGGGATGGGTGCTGTGTACCGCGGGCGGCATCTGAACCTCGACATCGACGTTGCGGTCAAGTGCCTGCGCGGCTCGCTCGCGGACCAGGGTTCGCAATTCGTGCAGCGCTTCCAACGCGAGGCGCGACTCGCCGCGGGCATACACCACCAGAATCTCGTCCAGGTCTACGACGTCTCGCAGAAGAGCGGGGTGCATTACCTCGTCATGGAGTTCGTCAACGGCGAGACCGCGCGCGGCCGCGTGGAGCGCAAGTTGAAGCTTGGCATCGACGAAGCGCTGCGCATCGCGCTCGGCGCCGCGACGGGACTTGGAGAGGCGCACGCCCGCAAGATCATCCACCGCGACGTGAAGCCCGACAACGTGCTGATCGGCCGCGACGGCAGCGTCAAGGTCTCTGACCTCGGCCTTGCCAAGGCACTCGAGAGCGAGGTCGACGTCGCGCTGACTCAGGGCGTGATGGGCACGCCGCAGTACATGGCTCCCGAGCAGTGGGAAGACTCCTCCTCGGTCACGCCGGCTGCGGACGTGTGGGCGCTCGGCGCAACGATCTGGTTCCTGCTTGCGGGCACCGATCCGATCAAGCGGGGGACGATGAAGCAGGTCTACAAGTCGATCTGCGTCGAACCGTTTCCGGACATCCGCAGCGTGCGACCGGAGGTCCGCGAGGAGGTCGCGCACTTGATCGCGCGCTGCACGGCGCGCGAAGTCAGCGAGCGCTTCGCCGACTGCCGCGAAGTGCAGGCCGCGCTGCGCTCGTTCGTCGGCGTCGATAGAGGCGAACTCGTCTCGTCCGGAGGCGAGACGACGCGCACGGGCATGGCGCTGGTTTCCCCACCGCCGCCCGGGACCATGGCGAGCATCCGCTCAAAGGTCGAGTCGAGGACCAACTTCCGACCCGAGTTGCAGACGCCGCCGCTTCCGATCGAGCTCGATGCGACGCGTCCGATGGAGGAGCCGTGGCGCGCGTCCGCGCCGCCTTCGCGCGTCTCATGGACCAAGCGCGCGCGGCTTCCAGTAGCGATCGGCGCAGGCGCGATCGTTCTCGCCCTCGCGGTTTTCCTCGCGCTGCGCGCTGGCAAGCCCGCCCCCCTGCCACCGGACACCCTCGCGATGCGCGTGGGATTCGACGGCATCGCAGCTCCGAATACGGGCTATGAATCCGCCGTGCGGCGTTTTTCGCTGGTGGGCACAATCGAAGGCAAGGACACCGGGCTGCGCACGAAGCTCCGCGAGAAGGGCGGAACGGTCGCCCTTCAGTCGCAGGGCCCCGGACGGTTTCGAGTGGACTTCGACTTCGACCGCGACGGCACGTACACGCTCGAACTCGACGGTACCCGGCTCGAGGGCGCGCGCACGCTCGCGTTGACGATCGACGCGACGAAGCCCGCGCTGCTGAAGACGGTCGAGGATCCGAACCCGCCGCTGCCGCGCGACCAGAGCGTGACTCTTTCACTGGAATTCAACGAGGCTCTGAAGAGCGGCGAGATTGCCGGCAAGGCTGCCGTCATCCACGGCAACGTTGCCGAAGTTTCGGTACGCACGCCCGCGAAGGGCGACAGCTGGACCGTTGCGTGGAAGGTCGTCGACAAGCTGGGTAACGAGTCGACCAACTCGTTCCGGCGCGCGCTCAGGCCGGAGCCCGAGCCAGAACAGCCGAAGCCGGTGGAGAAACTGCTCGAACCAACCGACGCGGGAGCGACGGTAGCGCATTCCGAGCCGCAGCCGCCCGTGGATTCTCCAGCGCGCGACGACCCGCCGATTCCCAAACCCAGTAGCGCACAAGCGCCGCTCGGCTGCACGCCGCAGGGCGACGAGACGGTCGAGATCGCCGGCAGGCGCTGGCCGAAGCGCATCGTGCACACGGCGAGCTCGATCCAGTTCGTGCTGATCCAACCAGGCAAGTTCATGATGGGCTCGAACCAACTCGCCGACGACGCGACCGCTCCGCGCAGCGTGACACTCACGCGCGGTTTCTACATCGCCGAGGACGAAGTCTCAGAAGCCGAGTACGCCCGCGTCCTGAAGCTCTCCGCGCCGCAGGGAGCGACGCGCATGCCCGTGCCCAACCTGAGCTGCGACCTTGCGAGTCGCTTTTGCGCCGCGGCGGGTCTCGAACTTCCAACCGAGGCGGAATGGGAATACGCCTGCCGCGCGAACAGCGACGCGGCCTTCGCGTTCGGCGACACGCTCTCCCCGCGTCAGGGCGTGACCTTGACTTCGTCCGGAAAGTTGCAGCGCTGCGGCTATTCGCAGCGCAACGATTTCGGACTCGCGGACATGCACGGCAACCTGCGCGAGTACTGCGCGGACGGCTATCTCACTCCAGCCGACTACGCGAGGCTCTCGGACCGCGATCCCGTCGGCAAGAAAGGCAAGGACGCGGTCCTGCGCGGGGGCTCCTACGTCACTCAGCCCGAGCTGTGCGCGTCGGCGACGCGCCGCAAGGTCGACCGCAAGAAGGCTGTGCTCGACGCCGGCGTCCGGCCGATCCTCCACTTGCCCTGACCCGAGGGGTGCGGCAGCGATTCCTGACGGGTCGCCGACGATCGTATGATCTTCGCCACGACCATGAACACGCGCATCCTATTTTCGTGCCTTCTCGCCCTGGTCCTCGCTTGCGCGTCAGGCTGCCGTTCGACTCCGGCGAACAACGCTCCGCCCGTGACAAAGGGCGCGTGGGAACCCGCACCCACGTTCGATGCGTCGCGCCTCGCGGGCCGTCGTATTCGCGTGGTGAGCGAGGACCCGGCGCGCTCCAACCTTGGGCCGCGGCTCTCGCGCGAGTTGACCGACGTGCTGGCGAGCAAGGGCTACGTGGCCGTGACGAATTCCACGGACGCCGATTTCTTGTGCGTGCTTGTGATTCGCTATTTCGGTCGTACTGTTCCGCCGGACGGGCACCTCGAGCTGCTCGCTGCCGCAAGTGCCGATCCCTTCCTCGGCGGCGACGAGGGTTGGCTCGCGCCCGACGGCAGTGGCTTCGACACTGTGACGCGCAAGTCGAAGGCGATTCGCTTCCGCTCGCGCGCGCGCGGGTGGTTCGGCGAGCTGTTCAGCGGCCCTCAGGACGACGAGTGGGTCATTGTGGTCGACGTCGCGATTGGCACGCGCCAACCCGATCAGCGCTCGGTCGTGCAGCGCCACGAAGGTCGTTTGTGGGCGTCGGCCGTCGCGTCAGTCCTGGGCAAGGTGCCGGCTTCCGAGCTGTTGCTTGCGGAACTCAAGTCGCAGTTGCCGGCCAAGTTTCCCTGAGCGCCGAGCGAT
>JAYUOR010000283.1:0-4218 GCA_043760765.1 Planctomycetota bacterium
GGGTCAGGGCTTCGGCTCGCGCGAAGGCTCTGACCAACGCGGCCGTTCTGACCAGCGCGGCAACTTTGGCGCGCGCGGCGGTTTCGATCCGCGCGGCGGCTCTGGGCAACGCGACGGCAATCGAGAGCGTCCTCCCTATCAACAGGGTGGCCCGCGCAACGAGCGACCGGGTGGCGCCGGCGGCTGGCGCGGTCCGGGGAATTTCAACGCTCAGGACCAGCGCGGCTCCCGCCCGCCCGGCCAGGGCTTTGGCGGCCAGGATCGCGGACCCGGTTTTGGCGCGCAGCGACCGTGGAGCGAAGACCGCGGGCGCAATTTCTCACCGCGCGATCAGCGTGGCGGCCCCCCAGGAGGGGGCGATCGCCCGTTGCGTCGTGACGGCGGCTTTCGACCTCGCGACGACGACCGAGACCGGAGTCGGCCCGAGAATTCCGGCGGCGAGCGCGAACTGCCGCGCGACGACGCTTGATCGCGCGCCGGCGCGCGTGCGAATCTCCTTGGCTATCATCGCCCGTGCTCCTCTGCGCAAGACCGCCGACGCGGTCCAAGCGGCCTAGAGGTATGCAGTGAGACAACCCTAGGGAGCCTGTGCGCGCATGACCGAGAAGTTGGTGGTCGGAGTGATCGGAGGATCGGGCCTGTACGCCATCGACGGTCTCGAAGACCTGCGCGAGATTTCGCTTTCGACTCCCTTTGGCGAACCCAGCGACGCCTACGTCACGGGCCGGCTCGCGGGCGTCGACATGGTGTTCCTGCCGCGCCATGGCCGCGGACATCGCATTCAGCCTTCCGACCTGAACTTTCGCGCCAACATCTGGGGCCTGAAACAGCTCGGCGTCACGCGCATCCTCTCGGTGTCCGCCGTCGGCTCGATGCGCGAGCACATTGCACCGGGCGACTTCGTGGTCATCGATCAGTTCATCGATCGCACACGACATCGCGTCGACACGTTCTTTGGCGACGGAGTCGTTGCGCACGTCATGTTCGCCGATCCGGTCTGCCCCGAAGTGCGCCACGCACTGCTTTCGGCCGCAAAACAACTCGCATTGAAAGCGCACGACGGCGGCACCTACCTCAACATGGAAGGGCCGCAGTTCTCCACGCGCGCGGAGTCGAAGCTCTATCGCGGCTGGGACGTCGACGTGATCGGCATGACCAACCTGCAGGAGGCCAAGCTCGCCCGCGAAGCGGAGATGTGTTACGCGACACTGGCGATGTCGACGGACTACGACTGCTGGCACGAGAGTCACGCAGCCGTTACCGTCGAGGCGGTGGTCGCCGTGATGCACAAGAACGTCGACAATGCACGACGGCTGATCAAGGCGGCGGTGCCCATGCTCGCGGGCGGGAGCACGTGTTCGTGCGGCAGCGCGTTGCAGCATGCGATCATGACGGCGCGCGATCAGATCTCGCCCGTGGCACGCAAGCGGCTCGGCCTCTTGATCGCAAAGTACCTGCCGTGAGTCCGCTCGAACGAGCAACGGCGCTGGCGGCGAAGCACTGCGCCATGCTCGTGCAACTCGCGGCAGTGTCGCTGCTGGCCTGCTCGAGCGAGCCGACGATTCCCAAGGACTTGTTCGAGAAGTTGCCGACGCGCGCGCGCGTGTCGAGCGGGCACACCGGCCCCGACGTGATGGCGGCCGAATCCGGGCCAGGGCGTTTCGCCAAGCCGCTGTACGACAGCTTCGACGTCGAACGCGCCATGGCCAGCGTGCGTTTCGTCGACGGTTTCTACCGCTCGCCCGGCAACGACGGCTTCGAAGCTTCGCTCGATCACGTGAAGAAGCGCCTGGCGGAGGCGGGCTTCGGCGTGCGCGAAGGACTGCTGCTCGAAGAACTCTCCACGGAACTCGGCGCGCCGGCCTGGACGCCAATTTCAGCGCGCCTGGAATTGAAGTCGGCGGGGCAGGCGCGCGTGCTGCACTCCTTCGACACACCGGAAGGCGCGGATCGAACCATGTTGCCCGTCGGCGCGCCCTCGGGCAGCGCCGAAGGCCGGCCTGTTTTCGCGCTCGACAAACTCGAAAAGGGCGATGTCCTGGTCGTCGACGAGGCCTCCAAGGGCAATGCCGTCGCGGCGCACGAGCGCGGTGCGAGCGCGCTGCTCATCGCTTCGATCGAGGGCTACAACGTCGATCCCAGCCCCAAGAAACGGCATCTCGACGCGATCCAGTACCGCGGAATCCAACGCGGTTCCCCCATTCCGGTGCTGCAGATTTCGCGACGTTCCTTCGACGCGATCCAAGCTGCCGCCAAGGCGGATGCGAAGACTCAGCTGCACATCGATGCGCTGGTTCGCACCGACGAACGCAAGCTGCGCACGTTGGTCGCGACCGTGCTGGGCAGCGACCGTCCCGCCGAGTGCATCGTCACCGTAGCCCATGTTCAGGAGCCCGGCGCCGTCGACAATGCCAGCGGCGTCGGCGGCATCTGCGAAGTCGCCTGCACGCTGGCCGCATTGCTGTGCGCACAACCGGCTCCAAAGATCGAGCGTCCCTCGCGCAGCGTCGTGTTCCTGTTCGGCGACGAGATGCGCGAATCGAGCATTTGGCTCGAAGCGAAAAAACTCACCACGCTGGCCGCCATCTCGGCCGACATGATCGGTGCATCGCGCGAAGCCACGGGCGCGGTCGCGCTACTCGAGCGCGGACCCGATCCGGGCGCGGTCAAGGCTCTGCCGCCGGACAAGCACACGGCTTGGGGACAGACCAAGGTCAGCTACGACGAACTGCGCCCGAATGGCGTCAACGTCGTGCTGCGTATCGCGCTCGTCGACATCGGCGCGTTGGCCAAGGGTTGGGCAACGGAGGAGAATCCGTACGAAGGCGGATCGGACCACGACATCTTCTTGCGGGCCGGCATTCCCGCGGCGCTGTTGTGGCACTTCACCGACTTCGCCTACCACACGAGCCTCGATCGCATGGATCACGTCGATCCACAGGAAGTGCGCCGCATGGCTTGCGCCGTCGCGGCCGCGGCGCTTGCGCTCGCCGATCCCAAGCCTGCGGATCTCGACCGCTACTTGCGCACGAACCTGGCGGAGAAGAAATTGCGTGTGGCTGCCGCCAAGGACGCCAAGGACGAAGAATTGGCGGCCCACTGGGAATCCTGGTCGGAAGCCGTGCGACAGTGGTTCCGCCATGAGTGCCTGCGTCTTGCCCCGGAAGAAGTCCCCAAGAAGAAAGACTGAACGTGAGCCAAAAACACCTGCCTGAACGGAGCGTTGGAATTTCGAAAGCACTCGATCGACGCACGCTGCTCACCGCGACAGGAGCCGCCGCGGCCTCGCTCGCCTGCGCGACAGTGGGCGCTTCTCCGTCGAACATTCCTGCACAGCAGCCCAGTCAGCAGAAGCCGGCTCGCGTCGCACGCACGGGATATCCCGTGATGGTCGGCAGCGCCAATGCGCTGCCCGGCATGCAGCGCTTCTACGCGGGGCTCACATCCGGATCGGCTCCGCTCGACATGGCGATCGAAGTCGTGAAGATCGTCGAGGCCGATCCGAACGACCACTCCGTCGGTCTGGGCGGATTGCCGAACGAACTCGGTGTCGTGCAACTCGATGCCGCGTGCATGCACGGCCCGACGCACAACTCCGGCGCGGTGGCTTGCATCGAAAACATCCTGCATCCCAGCGAAGTCGCGCGACTGGTCATGGAGCGCACCGATCACTGCCTGCTCGTCGGCAAAGGTGCCTACGATTTCGCGCGCGCGCACGGTCATCCGCACACCGAGCTCTTGACCGACGAAGCGCGCGCGATGTGGCTGAAATGGAAAGAGTCCGTCAGCAAGGACGACGATTGGCTGGAGCCGGCCGCCGAGCAGAAGAAGTCCACCAAGACGGGCATGCTCGAAGGCCCAAGTGTGTTGACGGCTTCGCGCCTACGTGCGCAGGGCATCGCCCACACCTGGGGCACGATCCACTGTTCCGCGCTCTGCATGAATGGCGACATC
Organism: Planctomycetota bacterium; assembly: GCA_043760765.1. Lineage (GTDB taxonomy): Bacteria > Planctomycetota > UBA1135 > UBA1135 > JADJQU01. The sequence continues at coordinate 3,955 of JAYUOR010000283.1, forward strand.
GCCTGTACGACGACCACTTCAGGCCTCTCCTGGAAGATCCCAGGTCGGGTGGGGGACTCGGCGATCATCGGCGCAGGTCTCTACTGCGACATGGAGGCCGGCAGCGCCGGTTCCACCGGGCGCGGCGAAGCCTCGGTGCTGTCCAACGGAAGTTTCGCGATCGTCGAGTTGATGCGGCAGGGCGCGCGACCGCGCGAGGCCGGCATGGAAGTGTTGCGGCGCATCGTGCGCCAGGTCGAGCGCCAGTCGAAGTGGCAACCGGCG
>JAYUOR010000284.1:0-4211 GCA_043760765.1 Planctomycetota bacterium
GGCTCGTCGCGCTCGTGGCCAGACCGCGCGCTCAACAGCACACTGATCACGGTGCCCCTGCGCCCCGTCGCGACCTGATCGTGCCGGGACCGCGCAAAGGAACCGCGAAGGGTGCAACGCCGGCGGACGGTGCTGCCACGCACGGCCGCGCGAGCAGCGCGCAGCGCCAACGCTCGACGCCTCACATGGGCCGGGCTACTGCAAAGATGTTCCTTCGCCATACGAGTGCCGCACCGCGGTGCACGGCTCAAGCTGATCTCTGGGGCCCTTTCGCAACAGCCTGACGAGGGCTGTTTCGATTCGTCGTTGCGCGTCGAGCTATGGCCCACCTCAGCGCCGCCGTCGCGTGTGAAAAATCTTCGTGCGATCTCGGACTGCGGAGCGAGGCTCCAATCCCCGCCCGCTCACACGGCGGTGAGGCGCTGGCCTGCGACGAGTGACGGGAACTCTCGAGGACATCCCTGCCGAGCGCACGCTTCGCGTCCACGCAAGGCGACGCATCGTCACGCGAGCCAAAGCCTGCCGCTCGAGCGCGGCAGGCCGGCTACTGGCACGCTGGCCGGCCTCGATCTGCTCGCGTTCGAGTCTCGCTCCTGTGCGCTACTTCGCAGCGCCGCCTCCGCGTCGCGCCGTCAGCGCATCGCGTCGGAATGCTCCCAGTCCGCGGGAAAGAGTCGCTGTGGCGTTCCGTGGGTCTCGCCGGACGCTGCCAGGGCGCACTGGACGGGACAAGCGCAGCCACGGCGCAGTTCGAGCTGCGCACAGTCACCTCAGCCCATTTATCCCCGTCAGGGAATGCGAATCGACAGACAACTCAGTCCGCCGTCCATCTTGACGAACTCGGAGACGTCGAGCGTCAGCACTTCGAGGCCCAACGCCAAGACACGTCCCGCGATCTTTGGAAAGCCGGCCGCCATCAGCACGGCGTCGTTGACGCGCACGCAGTTGGCAGCGTAGCTCTCCGCCGCGCTCACCACGATCTGTTCAAAGCCGCGCAACGCGGCGTGGCCCGCGAGCGCCTCGGTCACAACGAGCGTCGTATCTCCCAGCCAAGCGACCCCGCTCTTGAGGTGCAGCAATTTGCTGTTGTCGCGGATGCTGATGGTCGTTGCGCTGTAGCCGGATCGACTCAACCAGTGGGTGAGTTGGCGCGCGCCCTCTTCGTTGGTGCGGCTCGAGAGACCGATGAAGAAATGCCGTCCTGCCTGGCAAATGTCGCCGCCATCGAGCGTTCCAGGAGCCTCGATCGCTGCTTCTAGATTCCCGAAGCGGGCTGCGAGCAGCTCATGGACAGCCGTCACCTCGCCGGCGCGGCTCGCTGCGCCAGGCCGCGCGAGCATCGCACCGTGCTGCGTCACCACGGCCGTGTCTTCGACGAAGGTCGAGTCAGGATAGGCCGAATCTGTGGGTAGCGACTCGATCGACACACCCAGCCGCTGCAGTGCGCTGCAATACTGTGCGTGCTGCATGCGCGCGAGCGACAAGTCCGGTGTACCCAGGCTGGCGGTGGTAAGGCCGGCCGCGAAGGAGTCGGCCGGTGGCCGGACGATCGCGCGGGTGAAATGCGCCGCTTCCTCAATCATGACGATGCTCCCGCGCCTGGCTTGCGCGAGCGGAGGACCAGGCGGTAGACCGGATAGGACGCTGCCAAGATCAGCAGCGAGCGGATGCTGTTGGCCCTGTCGGTGATCAGCGCGCCGACAATAAAAGCCAGCGAACCGAGCAGGACCACGCCGGTGGTGTAGGGGAACCCGGGCGTGCGGTAGGGACGTGGTGTCAGCGGTTCCTTGCGCCGCAGCACGAAGACGGAGACAAAGGAAAGCGTGTAGTTGGCCACGAAGAAAAACGCCGCGAGCGCCAGCACGGTCTCGAAGGTGCCCGAAAAAATGAATCCGAGCGCGATGCCGATGCTAGCCCAGTGCGCCACGACAGGAGTTCCGCCGCTGTCGACGTTGTCGAAAGCGCGCGGCATCAACCCGTCGCGGCTCATCGCCATCGGAACGCGGGGGGCCATCATCGTCAGTGCGTTCAGCCCGCCCAGGATCGCGCCGAGCACCAGCAACCGGATGATCAGGTCACCGCGATCGCCGAAGAGGGCCTGCCCCGCGCTGGCGGCGACGAACGGGTCACCTGCCATCCGTTCCACGCCGAGCACCCTCAAGTAGGCGACGTTGAGGAGCACGTAGATCGCGATCACGACCAGCACGCCGCGCACCATCGAGCGCGGGGTGGAGCGGCCCGCGTCGACGATCTCCTCGCCGAAGTAGAGCGGACCGGTCCAGCCGTCGTAGGTGAAGATGACCGATTGGAGCGCGATGACGATCGCGCTGAAAAGTGCGCCTCCCACGGGCAGTGCAGCTGCCGGCGCAATCGCATCCGGCGCCGGTACGGCCATCGAGAGTCCCGCCACGATCAGCGCGCCGAAAGCGAGCGCCTTTCCAGCGCTGAGGAGTTGCTGAGCGACATCGCCGACGCGCGCGCCGCGCCCGAGCAGGACGCCGAAAAGGAGGACGATGCCGCAGGCGATCGCCACCCGTCCGCCCGGGAGACCCGCCACCAGCGGCTCAGCGTATTCGCCGAACACCATCGCTACGAGTGCGATGGACGCAGCGGTCGAAAGCCAGTCGCTCCAGCCGACGACGAAGCCCGGATACGGACCCAGCGCCCGGTGCACGATGCCGTACTGTCCGCCCGAGCGTGCGACCATCGCGCCGGGTTCGGCCAGCGACATGGCGCCGAGCAGCGCGTAGAGCCCGCCCACCAGCCAGACTCCGAGGAAAAACCCGGTGCTCGGCAGCTGGGTGGCGACTTCCCCCGGAGTGCGCAGAATACCGACGACGATCGTGTTGCCGATCAGCACTGCCATGCCGAATGCGACGCCGAAGAGCTGGAGGAGCTTGCCGCGCCCGGTCAAGGGATCCGCCGTTTGTGCGGGCGATGCCTGATGGAAATCGGAACGGGGGAGAGGCGCTCTGTCATGGACACGTCAACCCTTCCGGAATTCGGCTGTGAGACTTTCCGAAACTCGCGCGTCTGCATTGCTGTCGCAACCTACCATAGGGCAACAGCGAAAATGGCTGCTTCGTGGCCCCCACTCACCGCGCCGGTGCCGCCGTGAAGACACGATCAGGGGCTTGGACTTGCTATCCATCGACGACGCCACGCCACGCGGCCGAGGTGCTCCAAGCGGGTCGGGTGCTCGCGGGCAAGCTCCGCATTCGACTCACGCCGGCGGTCGATCTTCTGCAGCGTCGGAGACTCCCCGCTGGGTATGCTCGCCGTACTTCCATGTCGAAGGCGCCCAAGATCCTCCTCTCCATTGTCCTGGGCCTGTTCATTATGGAACTGGCCCTTCAGGTCTGGTCGCTGGTCGTCCTTTTCACGTTCACGCAGAAGACGCCGGAGTTGGCGCCGGGATCGGCGCCGCGTGTTCTGTGCATCGGAGACTCCTACACCTACGGCCTGGGCGCACCGAGTCGGGAGACGAGTTATCCCGGCGCGCTTCAGGAACTGCTGCGTCAACGCATGGGCGACAGCGCGCCGCAGGTCGTCAACGTCGGCTGGCCCGGCCAGAACTCGAACGACGCGCTGCGCAAGCTAGATGCACAGTTGCGCGACAACCGGCCCGTGCTGGTCTGTGTGCTGATCGGCATGAACGACACGTGGACGCGACCCGCCCGGTTGGATTCGTCCGATCTCGGCGGGGACGGCTCGCGCTGGCAGCTGCGCTTCCGCCTTTGGCGCCTGGCCCAGGCCATGTTGGGCGAATACGGTGGCGGCGCCGTGGCCACCGCCGAGGGTGAGCGGGTTGCGATCGATGCCTCCGCCCCGCCGTCTGCCGGCGACGGCTCGATCAGCACCGACCCGCCCGCCGTGGTGCGCTCCATCGCCCTGGCGCAGGCAGGCAAGCTCGAGCAGGCCATCGCTGAGTTGGAGGCCGGCCTCGCGGCCGATCCAGCCCACGCGGCCGCGTACCACCAAGGCCTGGTTCAGCAGCGATCCGCGCTGGGCCGTCGGGATCAGGCCGCGACATCCGTGGCCTGGCTGGCGGCCGAATACCGCGACAGGCCGACTTCCAAAGTCGCGGAATCCTATGCCGTGGCCTTGGCCGCGACCGGCGATCGCAAGCAATCCTTGGACGTGGCCCGCGAGGCGAGCGCGCGGTTTTCATCGAACTCGGCCCTGTGGTGGTTGTTGGGGCAAGGCCTGTA
>JAYUOR010000285.1:0-4196 GCA_043760765.1 Planctomycetota bacterium
AAAAGCCTGAACGACGACGCGCGGTAATTCGCTTCAGGCCGCACAGGCGCCTTCCACAGGATCTCCCGTCCCCGTTTGACCCATGAAGCGCATTTTCACCAGCAAATGGTTCCTTGTCGCCGTGGCGGTGCTCGCCGTCACGGCACTAGTTCTCGTCTACTTCTTCTTGAACGACTTTTTCAGGCCACTACTCAAGGTGGTGCTGATCGTCGGCGTGCTCTGGCTGATCGCCGAAGCCGGCACGCGAGCCTGGAAGAAGCGAAAGCGCAAGGCCCTTGACGAGGGCCTGACCGCCAAGGAGGGTATCGAAGATCGAAAGCGCGAGTGGGAGGGATTCCAAGCGGAGCTCGACAAGCAGAAGATCGACCGTTACGAGCTGCCGTTCTACTTGCTGGTCGGCGAGCCGCAGTCGGGGAAGAGCGTACTGCTACAGAACTCCGATTTGCACTTCCCATTCGGCCAGAACAAACTCTCCGGAATTGGCGGTACGCGAGGTTGTGACTGGTGGTTCACCGAAGAAGCGGTGATCCTCGACCTCGCCGGTCGCCTGTTCACCCACGAGGGCGGCGTCGCCGACCAAGTGGAGTGGGAGGCGTTCCTCGACCTGCTCGCCAGCTACCGGCCGATCTGCCCGGCCAATGGAATCCTGCTGGTCGTCCCCTGCGACAGCCTGCTGAACGATACGACGGACGTCTCACGTCTGAAGGCGAACAAGATCCAGGCCGCCCTCCTCACCCTGGCCAAGAAGCTCGAGGCCCAGCTGCCGATCTATTTGGTGCTGACCAAGGCTGACAAACTGTTCGGCTTTGCCGAGGCCGTGCACCGCCTCGACGCGGCCAAACGTCATGAGATGTTCGGCTGGTCCCGACCTGCAGAAAAAGTCGACGTGTTGTTTGATCTAGAGGAGGCGCGCACAGGCTTCCGCGACTTGGTTGGACGGGCTCGTATCTTGCGCGGCGACATGCTGGGCAGCGCGCGCATTCCCGAGGCGCTCTCCGAAGTTGACCGGATGTTCGCCTTTCCCGACGAGCTCGCAGGCCTCGAGGAGCAACTTGAGGTCTACCTGCGGCGAGTCTTCACGGATTCTGGACTTTCGGACCGCCTCTCCTTCCGCGGGATCTACCTGACCAGCGGTCTGCAATGCGGTGTCCCGGTCGCGCGTGTTTGCGCCCAGGCTCTTGGTGGCGCGGGCGACGCCGACATGCAGGCGCTGGAGGGACTGTTCAGTAGGCAACGTGCCTACTTCATCAAGGACTTGGTGCGCTATCGCGTTTTTGGCGAACGCGGGCTCGTGCGCCCCACCAAGGGTCGTGTGCTCGCGGCCCAGCGGCGCGCGCTGATCGGTTACGGCATTTCCGGTCTTTTCGCCCTGGTCTCGGTTGTCGGCGGATTGGTCTACATGTTCAGCGGAACAGCGCCTGAGGCGAACGACCTGACCAAGCGGGCATTGGAACTGGCGCACGAGGCACAGCTCTCGCGCGACTGGGGAATCCCCAAACACCTCGAGGTCTTGGCCGCGATCAATGACGCAGCGGTTCAGGATCGAGACAACTATGAAAAGGCCCTGGGGAACTCGAACCAGGAGACGCTCGAGCAGCTTTACGTCGCCGAATTCGATCACCGCCTCGCACCCGCAGTGCGGGCGACGCTTTTTAAGTACATGAAAGCGAAGATCGACGGCGGAGACCCTGAAAACCTCGAGAAGGCCAAGCTGGCCGTTGATTGCGCCCTATTGCTTCTCGACAACGGGCAGGACTTCAAGGCTGACCCCGCGCTCAGCCTGGCAGCGAGTGTCATCCCAGTGGGCGAGCAGGAATGTCAACTGAAGGGTCGCAACGAGGCATTCAAACTCAGTCGCGCGGCCGATCTGCGCAAGGGGTACTCATCGACACCCGCGATCAGTCCGATTTCCAGCGAAATGGTCGCCCCGGTCGAAGCACTCGCCAGGCGAATTTTGACCATGTACGAGGGCTGCCTGAAACCCGGCCAGTCCTACCAGCCGGAGGGAGCACTCGGATTCATGCTCGCCTGCGCGGGCATGTCTGAAGCGTACAGCCACCTGACCGCGCCGGACGTAGCCACCAGCGGAGACGTCTTCACTTGGATGCAGCTGTACAAAGATGCGTACGCAAAAGAGGAACTCCTCAAGCCCACACTGGATAACGATGCCCCAGGAACCTGGCAAATAAAGAAGCTCCTGAACATCGATCCTGCGATGTTGAGTGTGGTAAGGAAGCGAGAGGCTCTCGCGGAGGTGCTTTCCAAGCGTTCCGGAATCACCGGAGATATCCCAAAATGGGCTGAAAAGGAGAAATTGGCGACTTTCATCGATATGATGTTCGCCACGACGGTAACCGATATTGACCCCTCCAAGATAAAGGACATACTTCATTCTGGCGAGTCACTCATTTCCGATACTTTGGATAAGAGCATCAAGATCCCGCATCCGCGGTTGACGGCCGTGCTCGACCCTCGCCTGGAACTTATGTGCCGGGCGTCTCCGGATGCAAACTGGACACTGGAGACGTTGGCCACTGAGATAGAGGTCAGCCTGCGCGACGTAGGCTCGAGCGAGAGAGCCAGCACTGCCTACCAGGCCAAGATCTGTGAAGTCGGGCGGCGTTTTTTGACCAAGTATCCCAGCTGGAAGCAACTGGCCGAAGACCGGCCGGCGGACAAACCGCTGGCGGAAAACGAACTTGCGGTTGGACTGATCAAGGCGCTCTCTGGACTGCGCAAGGCACTCAGTCTTCCGGATTTGAACAAGGACGGCCAAGATCGAGTCAAGGACTTCAGGGAGGGTGTCGAGAGGCTCCTGAAAGAGCACCTCGCCTTCCTCAAGGATGGACATTGGAACGTGCTGGAGAGAGATCCATCGCAGACGAAGTGCCCGACGGTCGAACTGCCCGTCCTTGATGTGCTGGAAGGGATCCGTGGGGACAGTCCGTCCACGAAAACCGACGCATTGGGAGAGCTCGCCCTCGAACTCCAGGTGACCTACGTGAATCGCCGCCAGGAGTTGATGCTCGAATATTGGAAAGCACTGACCCCCGTTTCACTTTCCACGCTCAAAGACCCACTCGACGGGGCCGACACGATTGCAATCGTGAAGCAGGTTGGCGAGCACTTTGTCTTGATGAAGTCTCGCTTCGGTGAAAAGGATCCTGAGGGCGGAGACGGACTGAATTCAGATTGGCGGGAGGCCGTCCAGAAGATGCTCGTCGATCGCATCGCTCGGCATGAACGGGTCCTGACGGACTACTGGAAGCCTCAGCCCTTTTCCGAGAAGGTTGAAATGAGCCTGAAGGAGGTGGCGACCAGGATTTCGGGCCTTCTCGATGAAAGTAAACTTGGCCCCAAGTTGAAGGAGGCGGCCGGAACGGTCAAGGCACCCGAGGACGGTGACCTGCTCCGCTGGGGCTCCGCCGTATTCAAGAAGCTCCAGAAAGCCAACGCGGCGAGGGAATCGCTCCGCGAGTTGAGTCCCCCCAAAGACGTGCGCGAAGTGCTCGCCCAGACTTACATCATGGAACTGGTGCAGCTCGCCGAGAGTATTGCCATGACCCAAGGGCTCGACCGTGACGGCCCATTACTGGCGAATAAGTTGCGAACTCTCGGACAAGGTCAGCCCGCTGAAAGCGCCGCACCAGGGAACGGCACTGTCCGATATGCCAGAGAACTGCTCGACAGGCTGCAGAAACGCATGCTCCAGGAGGCTCGCAGGCTCTATGAGGTCGACCTGAGGGAGCTGATCTCCAGGAACGATGATGTCATGGATGCTCTCTTCATCACAAACTTCGCCGACACAAAGAACCTGCGCGACGAAGATCTCATGAGAGATTTGGACGCCTTGCTCAAGAAGGGTGGCGCCTTCGACGACCTCAAGGATAGTTACAACCTGAAGGAAGACACACTCGGACTAAGTCAAGAGAGCAAGGCCGAGGTTGAGCCGCAAGGGATATGGGCCCAGCAACGGTTTCTGACTGAGCTCCAGGTGTTCTTCTTGGGCAAGGATCGCAAGCACGTGGATGCTGACGCTACGGTGGCCTTCAGATTCCAACCGATATTCGAGGACAATTCAATTTGGAATTCAAACAGGGGAGATGCGGGGTACAGGGAATTGTTCTTTGGCCCCGGCCCTCAAATCGGTGAGTTGAAGAATATCCTGCACTCGTCCAAAAAAATGCCGAGCCAGA
>JAYUOR010000286.1:0-4193 GCA_043760765.1 Planctomycetota bacterium
GCCCGCGCGCTTGGCGCGCGGGCCGACCGATGTCGAAGTCGAACCTGGTACGGTATCGGCGCGCGGACGACGGTCGAAAGCGGCGCAGTCGAGGCTGGCTCCGTACACTCGCGTCCATGGGCGAATTCCTCTTCGGCACGTCAAGTTGGTCGGAGAAAAGCTGGGCGGGCGTCTTCTATCCCGCTGGATTGCCGGCAGGCGCGCAGCTCACCCACTACGCGACGCAGTTCACAACCGTCGAAGCGGACGTGACCTACCACCGCGTCCCGGACGCGCGTCTGGTCAGCGGCTGGAACGCGAAGACGCCGGACGGATTCGTGCTCTCGGCCAAGTTCCCGCGCAGCATCGTGCACGGCGGCGAAGCGGCGACTCCCGATCCTGAACGCGTGCTGCGGCTCGAACACGTCGGTGCTGACCTCGAGCGCTTTCTCGCCGCCATGAGCTTGCTCGGCGACAAGTGCGGACCTCTGGTGTTGCAGTTCCCGTACTTCAACCAGCGTGTGTTCAAGAGCATCGACCCGTTCCTCGAACGCCTTGACGGATTCCTGGCGCAGCTACCCGACCGCTTTCGCTACGGAGTCGAGATCCGCAACAAGAACTGGATCGACGAACCACTGCTCGCACTGCTGCGCCGCCATCGCGCGGCGCTCGTGCTGGTCGACATCGCCTACATGCCGCATCCGGCCGATCTCGCGAGGCAACACGATCTGTTCACGACCGATTTCACCTATGCGCGCCTGATCGGCGACCGCAAGGCGATCGACGCGTTGACCGAACGATTCGACAAACTCGTCGTCGATCAAAGTCCGCGCCTCGCAAAGTGGGCCGACCTGCTGCGCGACGCGACGAATCGTCTGCCGCGCACGTTCGCCTACGCGAACAACCATTACGCGGGCTACGCGCCGGAGACGATCAGGGACCTGGCCGCGCGCATTCGCGCGCAATAGCCAGAAAGGTCCGTGCTCCCCTGCCGCGGGAATCGGCCCTTGCCGTAAGATCGAGGCCGACTTCACCATGGGCGCCACGAACCTTCCGATGAGCACGCTGCAGCGCGTGGACAAGCGGCTCGGCCCGCTGTTCTGCGCCCTGCTGCAACCGTTGCGTTGGGCGCGGCCGTTCTTGCGCCGCCGCGAAGCGCGCGTGCAGCGCGTGCTGCTGGTCAAGTTCTGGGGCATCGGCAGTCTGCAACTGCTCACACCGTCGGTCGTGCACCTGCGCCGTCGCTATCCGGAAGCGGAACTCGTGCTGCTGACGCTGGCCGTCAATCGTTCGGCAGCCGAAGCTTTCGGAACTTTCGAGCGCGTGATCCCTTTCGACGTCGGCAACAGCGGCTGGCTCGGCTTCAGCGCGCGCGTGGCGCGGCTCGTGCGCCAACTGCGCCGCGAGCGGTTCGACGTGGTCTTCGATTTCGAGTTCTTCACGCGCTTCTCGGCTTTGATCTCGCTGTGCACCGGAGCGCGCGAGTCCTACGGCTTCGCTTCGACCAGCGTCTGGCGCGGCGGCTTCCACACGCAGGTGGTGCCGTTCAATCGCTACTGGCACGTCGCGCGCAACTTTCGTGCGCTGGCCGGCGGCGAGGACGGCGCGCAGGTCGCGGCCCGCGATCTCTTCCCCCACCGCTTCAGCGCAGCAGACGCCGCGCGCGTCGATGGATTGTTGGCAGCACACGGTATCGATCCGCGCGGAACTTTCGCGGTACTCAACCCGAACGCCGGCGAACTGAACTTCGAACGGCGCTGGCCGCAACCGTCCTTCGGCGAACTCGCGCGGCGCCTGGAGCGCGAAGATCGGCTGCGCGTGGTCCTGATCGGATCGGCCGGCGAGCGCGCGTACACCGAGCGTGTCGTCGAAGCCGCGCGCGATCCCGAGCTCAAAGGCCCGCTGAATCTAGCCGGCGATCTATCCACCGCCGAACTGTCCTCGCTGCTCTCGCGCTGTGCTGTGTTCGTGTCCAACGACTCCGGCCCGATGCACCTGGCCGCGGCCCTTGGCACGCCGACCGTCGGGCTGTTCGGCCCGGAAACACCGTTGATGTACGGCCCGCTCGGCTCGCGCGTGCGCGCGTTGTACCGGCCGCCGATCTGCTCGCCCTGCATCAACGTGCACGACAACAAGGTCGCCAGTTGCATCTGGGGGTTCCCGCAATGCCTGGTCTCGCTCGCGGTCGAGGAAGTCCACGGAGCCGCGCAAGCCTTTCTGCGCGGCGAAGACCTGACGGTCTATTCGTTGGAGCCGATGGCGCGCGCGACGACGCCCGCGCGCGAACCGAATTCGGCGCAGCAAGAGCACAGCTGATGCGCGTCCTGCTGCTCAACCCGCCGGGGCGTCGCACGTACATCCGCGACTACTTCTGTTCGAAGACGACGAAGTCGAACTACCTTTTCCATCCGATCGATCTCGTCGTGCTGTCGGGCACACTTGCCACTCGGCACGAGCTTGGGGTGCTCGATTGCATGGCGGAGCAGCTGAACGTTCCAACCGCGCTGCAGCGCATTGCCGAGTTCGCACCCGCCGTCGTCGTCTCGCTGGTCGGCTCGGTTTCGTGGGAAGAGGATCGCGCTTTCCTTGCGCAACTTGGCGCAACCGGACCGCGCGTCATCGCGATCGGCGACGTGCTGCAAGAAGACAGCGAGAAGCGCCTGGCGGAAGAACCCTGGCTCGAAGCCGCGCTGCATGTCTTCACCAATCAGGACATCGTCCACTACCTCGACGGCAAGCTCGAATCCGTTTGCGAGATGACCGTGCGCCGAGCGCAAGGCGCGATCGAGCGCATTCGCGTGCACGGCAAACAGCGCGGATCGTTCCGCGTGCCCAGGCCGCGACACGAGTTGTTTCCTGAGCGCGGTTATCGTTTTTCCTTCGCTCGCAGTGCGCGCTTTGCGACTTTGCTGAGCGACTACGGCTGCCCCTACCCGTGCACGTTTTGCGTGATCGGCACGCTCGGCTTCCAGACGCGTCCGGTCGCGGACGTGCTCGACGAGATCGATCACTTGCGCGCGCGCGGTGTGCGCGAATTGTTCTTCATGGATCAGACTTTCGGCGTCCAGCGCGAGCGCGCCTTCGAACTGTGCGACGCGCTCGCCTCGCGCGGCGACCTTTTGTGGACGGCCTTCACGCGGCCCGACACCGCCGAAGACGACTTGCTCGCCGCGATGAAGCGCGCGGGCTGCCACACCTTGATCCTTGGTGTCGAGAGCGCCGACGACGCGCTGCTCGCGTTGTACAAGAAAGGCTACGTCGCAGACGAAGTGCGTGCCGGCTTCGCGCGCGTCAAAAGACACGGCTTGCGCAGCGTGGGCACCTTCATCATCGGCCTGCCTGAAGAAGGCGAAGCGAGCCTCGAGCGCACGCTGAATCTGGCCTTCGAACTCGACCTCGATTTCCTGAGCCTGAACATGGCCGTGCCGCGCTTCGGCACGCCCTTCCGCGCGCGCATGCTCGAACTCGGTCTCGCCCAAGCCAACGACCTGGTGATGGATCAGGGCGGCGAGAACGCCTTCCTGCCGACGCACACGCTCGATCGGCGCGCGATGGAAGCGTTGAAGCGCCGCATGGTGCGCCGTTTTTATCTGCGGCCGTCGTACCTGTGGCGGCGCTTGCGTCAGGCGCGCAGCCTGCACGAGCTTTCGGCCCAGGCGCGCGAGGGTCTTGCGCTGCTTTCGCGCAATTTGTAGCGCGTCTCAGCGCTCGAGTTCGATGTGCTGCGACGCGCCGGGCGCGATCGTGATCTTCTGCGTGGCACCGATGTTGACCCATTCGCCGCGCTGATCGGTCTGCTGGAATTGAGACACGCTGAGCTGATATTCGCCGGGCAGGACCGGCTCGTACTTCCTGGTCTGGAACGCCACGGGCTCCAGGTTTTGAGTCAGACCGATGCGTCGATCGTCTCGCGCTCGCAGGACTATGCGCAGCGGCGCCTGCAGGAGCGCGGGATCGAGACGCAATCCGACTTCGAGCCCGCCCTGCACCGGCACGCGGAAATCCTGGTTCCCGTTGAGCGGCTCGATGTCCTGGCGATATTCGCGCGCACCGACGACTCCGATCGCCTTCATGCTCTCGCGCGGCAGATTGGAAAAGTCCCATTCGTTATCCGTGCTGCGCCGGCCCTGAAAAGGCCGCTCGCCGGCAAGCTCCAAGCGCAGATTTTCGCCGCGCACCGGGGCTCCGCGTTCATCGACGACGCGCAGGGTCAA
>JAYUOR010000287.1:0-11310 GCA_043760765.1 Planctomycetota bacterium
CAAAGCCGGCTCCCGCGACGTACGAGTAGGTCTGAACGATCGCTCCGCCGACACCCGACAGAGCCAGCACGCGGCCGGTGTTCACGCCCAGTCCGTTCCAACCCGGTTCACCGATGGCGATCTCCGTGATTCCGTCGAGGTTGATGTCTGGGAGGGCCGAGACCGAGAAACCCAGTTCGCCGCTCGTGATCCCGCCGTTGAGCATGTTGACGCGCGAATTCGTTCCCCCGGAGAGCCGGTACGAGCGGCCGGAGTCCACGATCGCGCCGAGGTTGTAGTGAGGCGCACCCGCGACGAGATCGGTCTTGCCGTCGCCTGTCAGGTCGCCGACGGCCGCGATCGAGTAGCCGAAATAATCGCCTGCGGTTTCGCCCCAATAGGTCTGCAGCGTCGACGGTGCCGCGCCGGACTGAATTTTCACCAACCCGACGTTGGCGCCCAGCGTCGTCGAGTCCGCGTAGGGCGCGCCGTAGGCGTAGTCGGGCGTGCCATCGCCATTGGCGTCACCGGCCGCCGCCACGCACCAGCCGAACTTGTCGTTGGTGAAGGTACCGCCATGCTGGTAAATCTTCGCCCCGGTAGCGCCATTGAAGACGTAGACGGATCCGGCGTTCGGAGTTCCCACGCGATCGAATTCAGGCGCGCCGATGGCGACTTCGCTGATCCCGTCGCCGGTCAGGTCGCCGATTCCCGCGACACTGGCTCCGAATCGATCGCCGGTGAACTCGCCCTGAAACGTGCGAATCGGAAACGCCGTGACACTCGAGAGAATCGAGGCAGTGCCGGACTGCGGTTGCAGCCCATCGCCGGTGGGGGAGCCGACCAGGATGTCGTCAAGGCCGTCGCCGTCGACATCGCCGACGGAGCCTAGCCCCCAGCCGGTGTTGGAGTTGGCAACGCCAGGAATGTCGTAGAGCGGGGCTTGGGCCAGCGCTGTCCCCGAGAGGGACAGCGCAATGAGGGTGAGTCCGAAGATTTTCATGGGAGGACCGTTTCAAGCGGGTGGAGTTGAGAGGGCGTGGATCGGAGCGCGAGTTGGCGCCCTTGGCGCTCACATCCAGAGCGTCCATGGTCCGTTACAGGTCTTCCTGGCGATTCTCGTTCGCGGCCGAGAGCTGGAAGCCTGCCCTGCTCACGACTGACGCGTCGAATCCGCTCGCAGACGAACGCGCCTGCGTCACCGAAAAGCTTTCTTCGCGGGCATTCTTGCTGTTGTCCTCGCGGTGTCGCGGTGGGGCCTTGCCGGCGCTCTCCACCGAGGCCGAAGAATTCTGGAAACGAAATCCGCCGTATCCGGATCATGATTGGAGCATGCGGCTGCGCCACCAGGCCGGCTTCGACGCCGCGCCTGCGCACGCCAATTCGGTTGCTTTGCCACAGCGCGGCGTGGAACTCGAGCTTCGTGCCGTATCCTCAATGCACCGTGGCCGAGCAAATTCCGATCGTCGAGAGTCTGGTCTTCGAGTTTCTCGAGCGGCGCGAGAGCGAAGGCGACGCGGTGCTCGAAGAAATTATCCGGCGCCATCCTGAACACAGCAGCGAGTTGCGCAGGCGCGCGGGCGCGTTGCAACAGATCGGCTTGCTCGGTGGCGACGACAAGCATCCCGAGCGCCTTGGCGATTTCCATCTGATCCAGCGACTTGGTGCCGGAGGAATGGGCGTCGTGTATCTCGCGGAGCAGGAGTCGCTCGGCCGGCGCGTCGCGCTCAAGTTGATCCGGCCGGAACACCTCTTCTTTCCCGGTGCGCGCGAGCGTTTTCGGCGCGAGGTCACGGCGGTCGCCCGGCTCTCGCACCCGGGCATCGTGCCGGTCTACACCTTCGGCGAAGAGAGCGGCATCCCTTACTACGCGATGGAGTTCGTCGGCGGCGCGTCACTGGCGGAGGTGCTGCTGGCAACCGAAGCGCGCGAACCGAGCCGACTGAGCGGTGCAAGCCTGCGCGACGCGCTGACGGCGCTAGGCACGGCGCCGCCGGAAAAGTCCAACCCGTCGGGCGACGCGGCTATCTTCGCGAGAAGTTGGATCGAGGCGTGCTTGTGGATGACGCGCGAACTCGCCGAAGCGCTTGAACACGCCCATCAGCGCGGAGTCGTGCACCGCGACATCAAGCCGTCGAACGTGATGCTCACTCCGGCGGGCCGCGTATTGCTGCTCGACTTCGGACTCGCCAGCACGCAGGGCGCCGATCGAATCACGCGCAGCGGAGCGCAACTTGGGTCCATGCCCTACATGTCGCCCGAAGTCATCAACGGCACGGCGGCGGATGCGGGCGCGCAGAGCGATGTGTATTCGCTCGGCGTCCTGCTCTACGAGTTACTGACGCTGCGGCTGCCCTTCGCGGGACGCGACAACAGCAAGCTCATGCTGAGCATCGCCGCTGGTGGCGCAAAGCCCGTGCGCGAATTCAACGCCGCGGTTTCGCACGACCTCGAGACCGTTTGCCGCGTCGCGATCGAAGTCGATCCCGCGCGGCGCTATGCCAGCGCCGCGCATCTCGCGCGCGACCTGACCAATGTCCTGGAGCGCCGGCCGATCGAAGCCCGGCCGCCGTCGTCGTGGACACAGCTTGTGCGCTGGGCGCAACGCAAGCCCGCAGCTGCGACCGCCGCCGGACTTGCCGCGCTGATCGCGGTCGGCGGACCGATCGTTTTCGGCCTGCAGGAAAAACGCGCGCGCAAGGACATCGAAGCCAAGAACGTCGAGCTGAACACGGCGCTAGGTGAGGCGACTGCACAGCGTATTCGCGCCGACGACAATGCAAGCGTGGCCAAGCAGCAAGAGGGCGTGGCACGGCGCGAGGCTCTGAACGCGCGCCGCGAAGCGCAGACCTACGCGCACATGATGGACTTTCTGATCGGCATGTTCGGCGAAGACGATCCGGACGAAGCGCGCGGCAGGAAAGTGACCGTCAAGGAAGTGCTCGACCGCGGCGCGTTGCGCATCGAGCGAGAACTTGCCGCGGAGCCCGTTTTGCGCGCGCGCATCGAATCGGCGATGGCCGATCTCTATCAGACGCTCGGGCAATCGAGCGAGGCCCTATTGCTCGCCGCTCGAGCGCTCGAACGATTCTCAGAGGACTACGGTCCGACAGACCCAAAAACCGTGCACGCGACCAAAGTGCTGGCGTCGGCCCTCACGGCGGACGGCGATTTCGACCAGGCGTACTGCCTGTTGAGCGAACAAGCCGACCGTTTGGACCCGAGCGATCCGCAGCAGCGCATCGACCAGCAAGCTTGTTTCGCCCAACTCGTCGGGGTGCTCGCGCGACGCGAGCGTTCGTCGCAGGAAGCCGAGCGCCTGCTCGAGTCGCTCACCGCGGGCGATCAGCCGGTGATTCCAAACGGCGAGGCGTGGTGGTCCATGTGGTCCTCGCTCGGTGAAGAACGCCTGCAGAGCGGACGCTACGAGGCTGCCCGCGGCATTTTCGAATCACAGCTGGCTGCCGCCGTTTTCTTGCACGGTTGGCAACACTCGAGCTCGCTTTCGACCGCAATCAATCTGGCCGAAACCTACAACCAGATGGGCCATCAGCGGGACGCGATCGCGCTGATCGAAGCCGTGCGTGGCGACGTCGAGCGCTTTTACGGGCCCGCGCATCCGTTCACGCTGGCCATGCTCAACAATCTCGCAATAGCGCTCAATCGGGTCGGCCGAGTCGACGAAGCGGGTCCGCTGTACCTCCAAGTGATCGAGACGCGCGAGCGCGAGCTCGGTCCCGACAATCCCGACACGTTGGTGACAAGGCACAATTACGCGCGCTTCCTGTACACCTCTGGCCGGGCCGAAGAATCCGTCGAAGTGTTTCTCGACGTGCTCGAGCGAATCGAGCGAACGCTCGGGCCGCAGCACTTCCTCGCCGCGGATATCCACAACAGCCTGGCATGGAGTTATCGCAAACTCGGCCAGCTCGAGCTCGCGCAGGAACACATCGAAGCCTCCATCGCCGCGACGCCTGTCGATCACCCGTTCTACGCCGATCGCCTGATCACGCGCGACAAGATCGCGGCTGCGATCGCAGCGAAGTGAGTACTGAAAGTGCTGAAGTCAGGTACTTCCCCAGCCCGCCTTTTCGCCGTGGGCACGGGCCCCGGCGCGCGCACACGGCGAAAAGGTAGGCTTCGGAAGTACCTCGGTACCGGTGCCGCCTGTGGACAGCGCCGCGCTACGAAGTGCGAAGCGCCCGGGCGGTCGCGCCGGATTCGACTATTCTCACGGCTCGATCTCGTCCTTGTGGCGCGCGAGGCCGATCCGCTAGTGTTGCTCGCCATGCCCTTTCGGCGTAGAGGGCCGAGGCCGTTGCTTTCGTCCACGAACTCGCAACCAAAACATGACCCGACTGCTTGCGCTATTCGTCGCTGCCGGCTTGGCGGCCTGCCAATCCACGCCGAGTGTCTCCGCGGAGCGCGTGTTCGTCGGCGGACGGATCTGGACCGGCAATGATCGACAACCGTGGGTCAGCGCGCTCGCCGTGCGCGCCGACAGGCTCGTCGCTGTCGGAAGCGACGCTGATGTGCGCGCAATGTGCGGCGCGAATACCGAAGTCGTCGATCTGCGCGGACGGTTCGTCTGTCCCGGGTTCATCGACGCCCACCTGCACTTCCTGGTGCGCGAGCAACTCGAAATCGATGAAGCCGACGACGTGGCCGCGATCCAACGCAGCATGCGCGAGTACGCGGCTTTGAATCCGAGTTCGCCGTGGATCATCGGCCGCGGCTGGGGTTATGCGGCATTTCCGGACAACGCACCGCACAAGCGCTACCTCGACGAAGCGCTCGCCGATCGTCCGGTGGTGTTGCGAGAGCGCGACGGTCACATGTCGGTGTGCAACAGCATGGCACTCGCACTTGCGGGCATCACGCGCGACACGCCCGATCCCGAGCATGGCCGGATCGTCAAAGATGCAAACGGCGAACCGACTGGGGAGTTGCAGGAGAGCGCGGCCTCGCTCGTCGGAAGACTCTTGCCGAGCCCGACCGCGGAGGAACGCCACGCGTCGCTCGTTCGCCTGCTGGACCGCGCCGCTTCCTACGGATTGACGTCCGCCTGCCAGGCCTCCTACTCCAGCGAAGACTTGCCGATCTTCGAGCGCGTGATTCGCGAAGACGGCATGAAGCTGCGCTTCTACTGGGCGATTCCGTTCGAAGCGGATGCGGGCGACGGCGACTTCGTGGCCTGGCGCGACTTGCAGAAGCGCTTTCCGGCGCAGCTGATCAAGTTCGGTTGCGCGAAGGGCATGCTCGATGGCGTTGTCGATGCGCAGACCGCGGCGATGTTCGAGCCCTACACCACGGGCAAAAATGGAATTGCGATGTGGCAGCAGCCGGCGCTCGACGCCGCAGTTGCGCGCTACGACCGTGCCGGATTCCAGGTCATGCTGCACGCGATCGGCGACCGCGCGATCCACATGGCGCTCGATGCGTATGCGCATGCGCGGCGCGTCAACCCGCCGCGCGACAGTCGCCACCGCATCGAACACATCGAAGTGCCGGCGCTCGCTGACCTGCCGCGCTTTCGCGAACTCGGCGTGATCGCGTCGACGCAGGCCTTGTTCGCGAATCCGGACAAGACCACGCTCGAGAACTACTCACCGCTGCTCGGGCCAGAGCGCGCGAGCATCGCCAACGCCTTCAAACTCTTCGACGACGCCGGCGCAGTGCAGGCCTTCGGCAGCGACTGGCCGGTCTTCTCGATGGAAGTGCTCACAGGCATCTATTGCGCGGCGACGCGCATGACTCCAGAGGGCACGCCGGCGGGCGGTTATTTTCCGGAGCATCGCATCACGGTCGAGGCCGCGCTGCGGCACTTCACGCGCGACGCGGCCTTCGCCTGTTTCGACGAGCGCGACAAGGGCACGCTGGAGCGCGGCAAGTTCGCGGACTTCGTCGTGCTCTCGCAGAACATTGTCGAGCAGCCGGCTGAACGCGTCTTGGGCGCCCGCGTTCTGCGCACCGTCATGGGCGGCCACGACAGTTACCTCGTGCCGGATTCGAAGTGAAACGCGGGCCATCAGAGCGCCTTGAATTCTCGGGAAGACGCGCCCCAATGCAGCGTCGAAACAAACATGAAGACACTCCCGCTCTTTTTCTTGGGCCTGGGCGTACTCGGCGGTTGCACGTTCGGGGTCCCCAAGCATGTCGCAACCCACGAAGAGCCCACGTTCCTGACGGTGATTCCGCTCAAGTACGCCTCAGCCATCGAGGTGGCCAACGCGCTCAACAAGGTCAAGAGCGGCGTGCGGCTGGTCGCCGATCAACGCACGAATTCACTGGTCCTCTCCTACACGAGCGAGACGGATCTGAAGGAACTGACCGAGTGCATCGCCCAACTCGACATCGAGGTCAAGAGCTCGAAGTGAGTCTCGATCAGCGCATGTGATCCAGGGGCACGACGACGTCGACCTCTCCCGTCCACATGCGATCGAAGCGCGTTCTCGAAAGCGCGACATCGCGCGAGGAACGGAATACGAATCGCACGCGGGTGAACTTGCCCGAATCGAGGTCGAGAATCGTGCGCGCTTCCTCGTCGGGGGAGAGGGACGTGAAATCGTAGAACGCGGACACTGACCCGAGGCCACCCCCAGGCGGACCAAGGTCTTCGACCAGTGTGCCGGACGCGAAAGGCTTCTTGGCATCGGGCTCGTAGAACTCGAGCCAACCTATGGCCGGAAGCCCCCCCGAGGACGCCGGAAACTCCACGAGCAGCCTCGCAGCCTTCTTGCCGACGCCCATGAACGAAGTCCCTCCGTAAACGACATTCTTCGGCGTCAGGCTGGCGATCATCGCGCGGTCGACTTCTTCGCCGTGCACTTGCTCTGGGTAGTCGTCCGGATAGTGGTCATAGAGGAAAACGGTGCGTTGCTCTTCCCAGATGGCCGTCGCTCCGGGTTTCAGGTTCGCGTCGGCTGCTTCGCCTCGACCCAGCGCGAGTTTCACGCGATGCCTCAAAGAGACGTTCTGCGTGAGTTCGACATTGGCGAAAATTTCGCTGAGCTCCGGCGTGATGGAGCGACCAGTCGCGCCGCTGCCTTGCAACGGAGCGCGGCCGAAGTCCCCGGCAGGTGCCACCGCCGGTTTCCACTCCCGGCCGTCGATGGACACTTCCCAGAAAGCGTCGTACCAGATGTCTTTCTCCAACCCGTCGGGGAGTTGCACTTCCACTGTGCAGACGTAGCTGCCGAGGCGATCGCGGGCGAGCACGCGGCGGATTTCGACGTGAGGTTTGAACCAGGCCAGCAGGATTTCCGATGCGCCGGGATGTCGACCGTCCGCAAGCATTGAGACTTCGCCCGCCGCGAGGCGGTGTCGCCCAGATTTCAAATTCAATTGCACAGCGTCGCTGTGCAACAGCTGCGCGATGACAAACGCCAGGGCAATGACGACCAAGCTGGTGTTCAGCAGGCGCCCACGCGACAATTTTCTCTTTCGAACAGAGCGCGGAGCCGCGAGCGCCGCGGCAAGCTCGCGCGCGAAGGCTCGCATGTTGTCCGGCCGCTCTTGTGGCTGTGCGTTCAGCGCGCGTGTGAGCGCGCCGTCGAGTGCGGGCGATATTGCGGGATCACGATCACGGAGCGCAACGATCTCGCCGGTCGAGAGTGCGCCGAGGATTTCCTTCAGGTCCCGCGACGGATATGGAAGTTCTAGCGTAAGGAGTTCATACAGTGTGACCGCCAGCGAGTACACGTCGGTGCGCTGATCGACTGGCCGTCCGCGCGAAAACGCCTGCTCCGGACTCATGTACTGGGGCGAACCGAGCGCGTCTCCGGGCGTCGTCAGTCCTTCGCCGCCAAGATCGAGCGCAAGGCCGAAGTCCATGAGTCGGGGTGCGCCGTCATTGTCGAGCAGGATGTTCCCCGGCTTCACGTCGCGATGCAGGATGCCTTGCTCGTGCGCGTGCGCGAGTGCGTCCGCAACCTTGATCACCAATTCGACGGCCCAGCGTGTGCGCTGCGCGCCGGCTGCCGGCACGGGCGTCGTTCGGCCCGCGCGCAGATCTTCGATGATGATCGAAAGCGGGCGGCCATCGACGAGTTCCATGGCAATGAAGGGAATCCCGCGCTCCTCGCCGACGGCGTAGACCGGGACGATTCCAGGGTGGCGCAACTTTGCCGCGGAGCGCGCCTCGCGTTGGAATCGTTCGCGCAGTTGCGCGTGACGCCGGAATGCCGCGGGCAGCACCTTGAGTGCGACTTTTCGCCGCAGGCTCGTCTGCTCCGCCTCGTAGACCGTTGCCATTCCGCCGCGGCCAAGTTCGCGCACGATGCGGAAATCGCCGAGTTCTTCGCCCGTGTGCAGTTCGTCAGGATCCGTATCGGTCATTGGCGTACCGAGTCAGGTACCCACCCACCCTACCTATTTTGCCGCGCCCGCGCGCCGGGGCGCGCACACGGCGCAAGCCAGGGTGCTTAGGTATATGACTCGGTACCGCTATTAACGCGCGAGCCGCAGCACGATCGGGGTGTTTCCGGCCGCCCAATCGATTGTGGCGGGCGCAAATGTTCCTGACGGCAGATTGGTCGCCGTCAATTTCCCCGGCGGCAGCGCGACGGGCCGAGCAGGACCGTTGGGAAGCCGCAGGCGCAGTTTTCCCTGCGCGTCGCTCTTCGCGCTCGCGCGCGACAACGACCATACATTGTCCGTGCACGCGCCAAGATCTTGCCCCGTGCGCCAGCCGACGCGTTGATTCGCAACCGGCAACTGAGTCGTCGCGTCGAGGATTTGGACTTCGCGCTCGAACGTTTCGAAGGCGAGCGGAATTTCCTGGTCGCTTCCAGGCGCGAGGGTGACGCGCTGCGGCGAGGTCCACGACCAACCGTCGAGCGCGGTGTAAGTCACGCTCAACTCCACTCCGGGCTTGAGACCTCCTAGCGAGTAGCGGCCGTCCTCGGTCACGACCGAATGAATGATGAGCGACCCGCTGGAGTTCTGCAGCGGGATGGCAAGCAAGTTGCCGGAGTTGACCAGCACGCCATCCATGCGGATCGTGCCTTGCATGTGAGCCGGGATGATCGAGCGCGCGTCGATCTCGACTTGGGCGGATTGACCCGCGACGATTTGGAATTCTCCGATGCGCGGGCCTGTTCCAGTATCGCCGTCTCCCAGACCGTCGTTGGTGTGGGAGAAAACCATGAGCGTCACATCGATCGAACCGACGGGGATCGGTCCAAGTTTGAACGTGCCGTCGGCTGCCAACTCTCCCGGCTCCGGCGCAAACCTGGGCAGCCAGGGAACGCTTCCGATTGGCAGGACGGCCACGTCGATCACCATTCGTTCGATCGGCGCGCCCTCGGGCAACAACAATCGTCCGCTGAAGAAACCCGAAGCCGGCTGGGCGAAGTCGACAAAGCTCGAATCCGGAAGCGTCAGTGTCCGATCCGCGGTCAGCCAACGGCTCCAGGCCGCGCGAACCGTCCATGGCCCCGATTGCAGATCATCGAAGCGATAATTGCCGTTCGAATCCGTCGTCGCGTGCTTCAGGACCGGTGGGACTTCGACAGAACCTATATGGATGGGCAGATTTCCCAGCGTGGGTCCTGCGAGCGTACCTTGAGTGAGTTGCACTTCGATGCCGGCCAGCAGAGTCGTGCCATCGTGCGAGAACACGCGACCTTGGATTGCGCTGTCGGTGCTGAATGCCACTTCGACATCGCGCGTCTCGAAAGGCTGCAGACCCGCGACCACAAACTGTTTCGGAGCGCGGCCGGCGATTCGCAATTCCAACTCGTAGTCTCCCGGCCAAATCCCAGATACCCGGCCGTCCTCGGGTTGATCAACATTCGCAGCGACCAGCGGCTTGAGGCCTCCGGAAATCGAAGTGCCAAAGCGCTTGAGGCTCAATTGATACCGGCCATTGTAGAGCGCTTGATCCGCATCGAGGATCCGCAAACGCAGACCCGCATTTCCCTTGACCTTGGCGAGCACGGATTCGCCTGGCTGAATATTGTCTTGGCTCCAAGGCAGCATTCGCGAGTCTTCGATGCGCGCGTTGTAGGAACCCGGCTCGAGATCGGCGACGGCATACGACTGTGAGTTCGAGTGCAAACGCGAGGCTTCGCGCGCCGCGCTGCCCGCTCGTTCGATCCAGACATGTTCCGCTGCCAGCGTCCCCGGCAAGCTGTTCGGCCCGCTCACTCTGATCGTGATCTGACGCCTCAAGTCCGGGCCGCGGTAGACGAGATCGATCGGAGTTCTGGCTCCAGCGACGACTTGCACCGTCTGCTTTTCGCTCCAAGCTCCGCTCCCATTCGTAGCGAAGAAGGTCACGCGGCGCGCGGGAAGTCTGTCGATCGTGAAGCTCGAATCCTGCGCATCTTTGTCCGTCGGATACATCACGGTGTCGCGGCCCAGTGTCGAGTTGGGGGCATCGGCCTGCGCGTTCACGGTCCAGCCGAGGACCAGGGGGTCGCCCTGCTCATTGAGGATTCGAACCAGCGCGGAACCAGAGGATTCGAGGCGCACATCGCCGAGGTCCCGCGGCAAGCCCGCGTTGCTGCCGAACCAGCGCCACGAGGCGTGCGCACAATTGGGCGCATCGACTTCGAGCGCATATTGAAGGCCGGGCATCGGATTGAAACGGAGTTCGAAGCGTCCGTCCGCGTCGGCGCTGACCGGCACTGGATCGACCCAGTTCGCTGATTCGAGGCTGCCCTGATCCGGCCCGCTTCCACCAGGCCAGCCATGAAATCGCACGTTGGCGCCCGCAGCGGCGGCTCCGGCAGGTAGGAGCAAGCGCCCGACCATGCTGAAATCCGCATGCGGAGGCACGGCTTGATTTGCCGCCGATCGCGGCGCGGGCTCGGGCTCGGCCAGGGCTTCGATCGCACTTGCAGTATTCGCCGAATTCGAAGGCGCTGCAGGTTCCGCGGGGCTCGCGGTTGCGATCAGCTCGACCGCAGCAGCCAACTCCGCATTGCTTCGCGAGCGCCACAAGAGCCACGCCGGTGTCGCCACTGCGATCGGCACGAGCAGTGCGATCATCAAGCCCGTCGAAGCAAGGCTCGCAAGTGGCACGGACGCGCCGGTCAGTTCCGCCGCGCGACGCAACACGCGCACGCGAACCGCTGCGATGTCCACGCGCCACAGCGACGCGCCGAAGGCGGTGCCGGCCAGGCTGGCGGGCAACAGCTTGCGCAGTTGTTTCATGCCGCGGTGCAAACGCACGCGCGTCGTGATGTTCGACAATTCGAATTCGCGCGCCAGCTCTGCGGGCCGCGCGCCGTCGAGCAAGTGCCGTCGCACAAGACCGGCGTAACGGCCGTCGAGTTGGCTCACCGCCGCGTCCACTGCGTTGGTGATTTCGCGGGCCTGCAGATC
>JAYUOR010000288.1:0-4191 GCA_043760765.1 Planctomycetota bacterium
GCGGTGGCCGAAGAGCGCCTCGATCCGCGCACGCCTGAATATGGCGAGGAACTCGACTTCTGCCTGGTCTGCCGCCATTGCGAAAGCGTCTGCCCGGCCGGAGTGCGCTTTGGTGAAATGATGGAGCACGCGCGTTCGTCGCTGGCGAAAGTCGTCGCGCGTCCTCTGCACATCCGATTCGTGCGCTGGGCGGGATTCCAGCATGGGTTGAAGTCGCGCTTCGTGCTGGCCCACGCGCACTCTTTGCTGCGCGCTGCGCAACACACCGGAGTGTTGAAGTTGGTGGGCGAAGCGCTCGGCGAACGCGGCGCGGGCCTCTTGGCACTTGCGCAAACTCCGCCGGCCGCAGAACGCAGGTTGCTGCCCGAATTCACGGCGGCGAGGACGGCGCGCTTGGGCGAAGTGTCGATGCTTGAGGGCTGCGTGATGCCCGAAATGTTCGGTCGCGTGAACCGCGCCACGCTCAGCGTGCTTGCGAAGTTGGGCTTCGACGTGCGCACGACGCGCAGCATGGTCTGTTGCGGAGCGCTGCACGCGCACAACGGTGAACTCGACGAGGCGCGCGAGCTGGCGCGGACAATGATCGTCGCCTTCGAGAAGATCGGGGCGGCGGCGCAGGACTCCCCCATCGTCGTCAACTCCGCGGGTTGCGGAGCGCACATGAAGGAAGTCGGCCGGTTACTGGCCGGTGAGGCGCAATGGAGCGAGCGCGCCGCGCGTTTCGCCGCGCGCGTCGTCGACTTCTCCGAGTTCGTCGCGCCGCGCATTGCTACGGAAGTGAAATTGCGCTTCGCCCGCGCGGATGCGCCCTACCGCGTCGCCTACGACGATCCCTGCCACCTGTGTCACGGTCAGCAGATCCGCAGCGAGCCGCGCGCGATCCTCGATCGCATGGAAGGCCTGCGGCGAATTGAGATGGCGGGCAGCGAGTCGTGCTGCGGTTCGGCCGGGATCTACTCGATCCTGCGTCCGGCCGATTCCGCGGCCGTGCTCGCGCCCAAACTCGCCGAATTTGCCGCGACGAAAGCCGAGATCCTGATCACGGCCAATCCAGGCTGCCACATGCAGTGGCAAATGGGCTTCGCGCGCACCGAGAGCAAAGCCAAAGTGATGCACATCGCCGAACTTCTCGACACCGCGCTCCAACCCTGAAGGGCGCAAGTCAGTTGGCGTGGCGGACGATCAGGCCGCGTTTCCGCGTCGCGAATAGCAGCAAGCCGCCGAGCAGCGGTGCCAGCGCGGCGATCCACAGGCCACGGCGGAACGACGCGGGGCGGTAGGCGAAGTCGACACTGCTGGTGCCCGCGTCGAGTTCGACGGCGCAAAACGCATAGTCGGCGCGCATCAGGGGCACGCGCTTTCCGTTGACGCGCGCTTCCCAACCTGGATAAAGCGCGCGCCGCAACACCATGTAGCCCGGTGTCTCGCGCGTGACTTGCAGCAGCGCGTGATCGGGCTCATCGCGCAACACTTCGACGGCGGGCTCCTCGATTTCAGTCCGTCCGCGCGAACTGTCGATCGCGCTCTTGCCGGGCAGCGAGAGCACGACGACGTGGTGCGGATCGAGATTGCCTTCGTGCACCAGCTTGAAGTCATCTTCGATCTTGCGCGTCGCAATGCCGCGGCTGACCGTCGTGTAGCGCGCCACGGGATTTTCTAGCGCGGCGATCGTGAAGCCGGGAATTTCTGCGATCTTCTGCCACGGCTCCAGATCGTAGGCTTGGTCCATCAACAGGCCGCCCTGCAACGGCTTGCCGGCCACGCTCAACTTGCCGTGGGGCCGATGACCCGGCCGCCGCGGCGAGGGTTCGAGGCTCCAGACGACCTCTCGAATCGGCTGCTCCTGCATCACGAACTCGTTCCAATACCAGTAGTCCTCGCGGCCGAACAGCGCGACGGCGTTACCCGGTGACGCATCGGGCGAGCTGATCGTGATGCGCAGCGGACGAAAGCGCGCGTCAGGCAATGGCTCGAAATCAAACAGCTCTTCGTGGCGGCCGAAACGATCGTTGACCCAGCCTTCGGTCTTGACCGACTTCGTGGCCACCACGAGGCCCGTGATCAGGTCCTCGAGCTTCATCACCAGCGTGCAGTGCACGGCCTGCTTGGGAATCGCAAACTGAAACGCGATGCCCTGCAAACGCTCGCGCTGACCTTGGATCGTCTGCACGACGTCGCCACCGGGCAAGATCTCGGATGTCGTGTAGAGATCGTCCCCTGAAATCAGCACGTTGTCGCACAGTGAATCGACACGCACCCATTTGCCCGGCGAGGCGACGAAACGTGCGCCGAATTGGCGGAACCACTTCGACTTCGTCTGCAAGGCCAGACGCCAATTGCCGCCGCCCAGGCCGAAGGATTCGCGGTACAGCTCGTCGTACTTGCGGATCCACATCGCGTCGTAACTCGACAGGGAGTTGATTCCGTAGATCGAATTCGTATGCGGCGGAAGCGTGTCGGAGCCCAGGATCACGACAGGTTCATCCTTGGCGATGCGCTTCAGTTCTCGGATCGACGCGGTTTCTGGATAAACGAATCGGTCCTCGGCCGTCGGGTTGTAGTCGCGCATGAGCCAACCGGACTGCAGGAAGACGACGCCGAGAATCGCGCACTGCGGCAGCAACTGCAGCCACTTCGATCGCGTGAACCACAGTGCCACGAGTGCGCCGAGTCCGACGGCGAAGCTCAGCACGATGAACTTCATGTGCTCGGGTATGTACGCGTCCGAGCCCGGCGGCATGCCCTTGGCGTAGGCCGAGTGGCGCAGCATCGAAAAGAAGCGCCAGGTCTTCGCCGTCGTGAACCACATCGCCCCGCCGCCGATCAGCAGCGTGGCCAGCGCTCCTCTCCAGCGCGCCTTGATTTCGGCCGTCGCGATCGCGTGGGTCGCGATCGCGGCGCAGGCGCTCATCGCGAACAACCCGATCGGCTGGCTGCGATTGATTGGGGCGAGATCGAGCGTCGGAAGGCTCCCCAGAAACCGGCCCACGCCGAAGACGTCGTAGGCGTAGAAGAACCACAGGATCGCGACAGCCGCGAAGAAACGCGCGGCCCGCAGATGTTTCACGAACAGGACCGCGCTCGCGGCTACGAGCATCGCACAAGCGCCGAGATAACACGTATTCGCGGACTCGTAGTTGGGCGGCGGCAGGGCGTAGTTGAGGTGATAGAGCCGCGACGGATTTCCGAACACATCGGGAAATGCGTACAGGCTCCAGGTCAGCGGATTGAGCGGTGTCTGATCGAACGAACGCAGTACGAGTATTGTCGAGTTCTTGAGATACTCGAGGAACGGCAGGATCTGCGGCGCACCGATTGCCGCGCCGATCAGCGCCGAGCCCAACAGGCGCGCGGCTAGCCACAGAGCTCCGTACGCGGATCCGCAATCGAGCCATTCGCGCCAGGCGATGCCCACGAGTCGCGTCGCGATCCACAGCGCCACGAGCAGCACGCTGAAGTAGAACGGCTCCGGTTGGCCGCACAGCACGCCGACGGTCAGCGTCAACGTCAATCCAAGACACGCGCCGAGCACTCCGCGGCCGCTTTCGCCGCGCCGCAGCGCGAGCTCGGCAAAGTACAGACCCGCAGGCAGCGCGCTCACCGCGGCCGCATGCGGATAGGCGAGCAGCAAGACATTGTGTCCGCTGAAGGTGAACGCCGTCGCGCCAATCAGACAGGCGAGACTGCCCAGTCCGAGCAAATCGAGGAAAAGGAAGGTGAACAAGCCCAGAACACCGAGCTTGAGAAACGCGCTGACCAGCAGCGCCGGCTTCAGGTCGAGCAAGTAAAACGGGACGCTGAACGGCGAAAAAACCGCGGACTGATAGTTGGCTAGGTGCGGTTGACCGGCGGCATTGCGATCGTCCCAGAGCGGCACTCGGCCGGCGCGCAACTCGTCGCGGTTGAACAAGAGCCAGGGCACCATCTCGGTCACCGGATCCGAGAGCAGCCGGTTGCCGGGCACGTGGCCGCGCTCTACCTGCGTCAGCGAATAATCCTGGCTCAGATCTGCGGCGGAATAGCTGTGCGTTGCGTACTTCGAAAGCGGCGTCGAGAAGAAACAGGCCAGCAGCAAGGCGATCACGAGCAAGGCGAAGGCAAAGCGCCATCGCGTGCGCCGTCCAGGATCGTCCACTGCCACGGATGCCATGGATGCCATGGATTTCAGTGCGCTGCCTTCCATTGGACGAT
>JAYUOR010000289.1:0-4190 GCA_043760765.1 Planctomycetota bacterium
CGACGCAGGCAACCTGCATGGTTTCCGAGGAGGCGCAACGCAGCCAGCGGCGGCGGGGGCCGGCGCAATGGATCTGTTATTCCGTGACAGAGCCTTAGCCCAGCTTGGGGGTCAGCGCCGCGCGCCAAAGAACCACTGCCACAGTCCCGAGCGGGCGCGGCGCGGCGCGCGGCGCTCGCCAGGGGCAGCCGAAAGTCCGGCCTGAGGCGAGCCGGCAAGCGTCAGCGGAAGCTGTGAACGAAGCAACTCGTTTTCTCGCTGCATGGATCCGAGGACCAGCAGCAGGCGCTTGTGCTGGCGCTCCGACTCCAGCAGCGCCTGAGTCCGGTCCTCGAGCCGGATCTCGAGCCGATCCATGCGCCGCTGGCAGCCGCGCTCGACTCGCAGGCTCATCTCGAGCGCCGACTTGCCCTCGCGCAGACTCTCGGCCAGGCGGCGTTCGCTCTCGCGAACCATTTCCAGCTCTCCGGCCAGTCCGGCAAGGCGCTGCAGATAGCCGCGCTCGAACCGGCCTGGACCGATGACCCGCAGGCGCGACTGCTCTGCGATTCCGCCGTCACCCGGAACGAATTCCGGCGAGCGCGGCGTGAGTACGAACTCGCGCAGTCCGTCCGCTTCACTGATTCCCAGTTCACCCATGCCGGTATCCTTCGGCGAAAAAGCAGCATTTCTTGCCCGCCCATCTGCAATTCCGTGCAGCGCGGCACGGCTCATGGCCGCCTCACCCGGATCCGAAGCTACAGTGCAGCACGCCATGGCCGAGAAACGTCCGGATCCGCCGCCGCAGAGTTTCGGCAATATGTCCGAGCACCATTGGTCGCGGGCGCGCGCCGATTCCAATCAGGAGGCCTTGGAGTACTACCGCCAGAGGTCCAAGGCACCCGGAGTGGCCGAGGGTGGAGCGGAACGCAATTTCTACTGCATGCATTGCGACGGGGTCATCCCGCACGACACACGGGCCGAGGTCTGTCCGCACTGTGGCGCGGCGCTTGAGGGCGGCGTGAAGCGTTACTTCAACTGGGTCGAGATGAACGATCCACCGAAGAGCGATTTTCGCGCGCTGCTGCCCTGGTTCCTGCTAGCGCTTTGCGCGCTTGCCGCGATTGCATTTGGCCTGCTGCACTGGCTCGCCTGATCTAGATGCCATGGAACATTCTGCCGCGCGCCGCTTCGATCGTCAGAGCCGCTTCGCGCCCATCGGCGAGGCCGGACAACGGCGCATCGAGGCTTCGAGCGTGCTGGTCGTCGGCTGCGGCGCGCTCGGCGGTTCGCTGGCCCAGGCCATGTTCCGCGCGGGTGTCGGCCGGCTCGTGATCGTCGATCGCGATCTGGTCGAGTTCTCCAACCTGCCGCGACAGGTGCTCTTCGAGGAGCGCCACGCGCTCGAGGGCAGCCCCAAGGCTTTCGCGGCGCGCGAGACGCTGCAACGCGCCGGCGGACCGACGCGCATCGAGGCGCATGCGCTGCATGTCGATGCGGCTGCGCTTCCCGCGCTCGGGCAAGGCATCGATCTCGTGCTCGACGGCACCGACAATCTTTCGACTCGCTACTTGCTCAACGATTTCTGCGTGGAGCAGCAGATCCCCTGGATCTACGGCGGAGTCGTCGGATCGCATGGCCTGATCCTGCCGGTGCTGCCGCGCCTGACAGCGCCCGGCGCCTGCCTGCGCTGTCTTTTCCCCGAGCCGCCACCCGCGCAAAGCCTCGACACCTGCGAGAGCGCCGGCGTGATCCTGCCCGCTGTCAGCGCTGTGGCCGCGCTGCAGGCTGCCTGCGCGCTGCGCTGGTTGTCGGGCGAGGATTCCGCCCGCGCGACGACACCGCCCACGCTCGTGCAACTGGATGTCTGGACGCTCGAATTTCTGACTCTCCGCGCCGGACGTCTGGCCGATTGCCCGTGCTGCGTGCGGCGCGAATTTCCGTTCCTCCAAGAGCCCGCGGCACGCGGCGCCGTCGTGCTGTGCGGACGCAACACCGTGCAGGTTCGCGGCGTCGGGCGCGTCGACGTGGCGCGCGTGCGCCGCGTGGTCGCTGCGCATTCGAGTTCGGTGACCCTGGCCGGCCCACTGCTACGCTTCGACGTCGAGGGTCTGCGCGTGACGCTTTTCCCCGACGGACGCGCACTGATCGACGGCACCGACGATGCCGGCCGCGCGCGCGCGGTCTACGACCGTTACGTCGGCACGTGAAGCCTGCGGTGGTGATCCTCGCGGCGGGCGCGAGCGAGCGTCTGGGCGAGTGCAAGGCGCTCGTGGACCTCGGCGGACACAGCGCCGTCGCGCGTTTGATTCGCGCAGCACGGCTCGCCGGCGCCGAAGAGATTTGCGTCGTCGGCGGAGCGCATCAGGAACGGATCGCCGCCGAACTCGAGCGCGAGCCACGCGTTCACCTTCTGTACAACGAAGGCTGGCGGGCAGGCCGTTCCGGCTCGCTTGCGCTCGCGGCCACAGCGCTGCCCGGCCGCGCGCTGCTGATCGCGCCCGTCGATGTGCCCCTGGTTTCGAGCGAAGTCTTCGAGTGCCTGCTGCGAGCCTGGGCCGAGGCCGCTGACCCGCCGAGGGGCTGGCTCGCGCCCTATGTCGAGCCTGGCCGGCGCCATGGCCACCCTTTGGTCCTCGGGCGCGAGCTCGCGGCAAGACTGCCGGCCGCCGGACCGCAGGCAGCGTTGCGCCAGATGCGGGCCCTGGCCGATCCGCTCTGGGGGCTGCGGGTTTTCGACCCTGCAATCCTCGACGACCTCGATACGCAGGCCGATCTGGCGTTGTTGCGGCTCCGATTGTCGTCCGGCTAGGAAAGACGAACGCGGGCGCAAGTCCGCGGCGAGGCGGACCGATAACCATGGCCTCCCATGTCATTTCAGGGCGACGTAGCCGGTCTGGGCCTGGGCGAGCTTCTTCAGGGGCTCGCACGCGGCGGAAGAGAAGGCGTTTTGACCCTCTACGGCGGCGGTCTCAGCGCAACCGTCGGCGTGCTCAGCGGGCAAATCCACCTGCTGCCGGAACCCGACGAGGATCCCGAGATATGGCGCAAGCGCGCGGGCCAAACCTGGCCTGACGACGAGAACGAACGCGTCGATTCGCTGCGCATGGTCGAGGTCGCCTACGCAGCCCGTCTCGAACGGATGTTCGAGCTGCTCGACTGCGAAGGCGTGCACTTCCGCTTCGAGCAGGGCGCGCTGCCCAACTCGGATCCGCTTTCAACCGATCCGCTGGCGGCTGAGCTTGCCACGGAACGGCCGAAAGAACTCGCTGCCAGGGTGCCGGTCTTCTGCGCGCCGGTCTCTGTCGAATTCCTGCTGCTCGAACACGCGCGCCTGTCCGACGAGTGCAACGCCCACGGCGATTCCAAGGGTCTCTCGAGTCACGAAGTGCTCTGCCCCCTGATCGACGCGAGCCAGCTGCCCGGCGACAAGCTGTACGCCGAGTGCGACGGTGTCTCGAGCGTCATCGAGGTCTCCGATCGATTGTCCTGGCCGCTGCGCCAGACCAAGGCCGCGGTGTTCGCGCGGATCGCCAAGGGGCAATTGCGTCTGGCGAGCGCGAACGAACTGGCGGCGCTGACGCGGGCCGAACTGGTCAAGAATCGCTTCCTTCGCGCCGCTTCCCGCCTGTCCGGCTGGGCCCAGTCGGCGACGCCCGGCGTGCCCGACCAGGGCGAAGCCGAACTGCTGATCGACGAATGGAACGGCGGGAAGCTGGTGCTGGCGCTGGCCGGAACTTCGAGCGCGGACACGCGCACAGTGTTGCGGCGCATGGAACTCGCGGAGGCCGATCCCAAGGCTTCGCTGGCGCGCTGGCGTGAAATCTGCAAACACCACCGCCACGACCTGATTGCGGAAGTGCACGTGCTGCGCCTGGGGCTCGCCCTGGAAGACGAGACGCAGAAGCCCGGCTTCGCCGAGTTGCTCAAGGTTGCGCGCCACTTCCTGGATCAAGGGCGCCTGATGCGCGCGGGAGCGATGCTCACCGCCGCGGCATCGCGCAATCCCGAAGGCACGCCCAATCGCCTCGAACTCGGCAATCGGATGCTCGCCTGCGGCCTGATCGAGGATGCGACACCCTGGCTGCTCGAAGCTTGCCGCACGATGATCGCAGGCGGGCTCGCGGACAAGGCGCTCGCCCCGCTGCGCGCACTCGTCGCCGCCGATCCGACCAATCGCGATGCACGCAGCCTGTCCAACGTCGCACGCT
>JAYUOR010000290.1:0-4190 GCA_043760765.1 Planctomycetota bacterium
CAAAAGCGTATTCCGCAGGCCGGCTGGCTCGAATCCGATGCGACGTTGCTCGCGGAACTTTCCAAGCGCTACGGCGAGATCACATCCAACAAGACCAAAGGCCACGGCGTCGAAGCCGGTTCGTTTCAGGCCTGGGCGTATCAGCATCGCGGGCTGTGGAGCCTGGCGATCCCGCTCTGGGACATGCCGACCGAGATCAAGAAGAAGGAAGGCGAGGCGGCGGGCGCTGAAAAGCCGGCGGCTGAGAAACCTGCTGGCGACAAGCCCGCTGCTGAAAAGCCGGCGGCCGCCGAGAGCGCGAAACCTGAGGACGCGACAAAGCCGGCGGGCAAGCCGGGCGGCAAGTCCGACAAGGAAAAGAAGGACGAAGCCAAATCCAGCGACGATGTGCTGCGCCTCAAGTGGATGGACTCGGCGGAGGAGAGCGCGCGCTTCGTGCCCTGGAAGAGCTTCACTCACCCTGAACTCGGGCCGGTCGAGATTGGCGGCTTCGCGCCCTTCGCGCGCAGCGAACCGCCCAAGGCGGAGTGGCCCCCCATCGCAAAGAAGGAACTCGACTTCCTCTTGACCCTCGGCGCCGACCTGCCGCGCATTTCCATCCAGGAATTCAGCGCGAAACGCTTGTCGCCTGGCTTGATCGAGGTCAAGGCCGCGTTGCTCAACGATGCGTTGTTGCCCGTGGCGAACAAGGCCGCGCAGCGCGCCGATTCGGCGCGTCCGCTCAAGGTCAGACTCGTGCTGCCCGACGGCGCAAAGCTTGCCGCCGGAGCCGTGCAGACATTGATCAGCGATCTAGGCGGCAAGTCGCGCAAGGAATTGCGCTGGCTGGTGCTCTGCGATCAACCCGTGCAGATCGGACTGAAAGTCGACAGTGACAACGCAGGCGAAGCGACGGCGATGGCGGAGGTGAAGAAGTAATGATCACGATATTTGCACTGCTCGCGTTGTTGCAGACCCCCGCTCCGACGCCGCCCGCTTCCACGGACACACCCGGCGGATTCCCCGGCTTGCCGGCGAATCACACTCCGAAAGTCGAGATCGCGTTCAATCGGCTGTACGACACGGACAGTCTCTACGCGCACTTCGATCGCCTCGTCGCGGCCTACCCGGCGCTGATCAAGAAACAGGTGATCGGTCACTCGACCGAGAACCGCGAGATGCGCGTGTACGTACTGACCAACGGAGCGAAGGGCGCGGACAGCGAGAAGCCCGCGATGTGGATCGACGCCAACGTGCACGGCAACGAGGTGCAGGGCGGCGAGGCGGTGCTCTACACGGCCTGGTACCTGCTCGAGAACTACGGCCACAATCCGCGCATCGACGAACTCGTCGATCAGCGCACGTTCTACTTGCTGCCGAGCGTCAATCCAGACAGCCGCGCGGCCTGGTTCCGCGACGCCAACGACGCGAGTTCGAGCCGCACCGGTCGCCGGCCGTGGGACGACGACGGCGACGGCCTGTTCGACGAAGATCCTGCCGACGACCTCGACGGCGACGGCCACATCGTGCAGATGCGCAAGTACATGCCGGGCGAGGGAACGCTGCGCCTGGACCCCGACGATCCGCGCTTGATGATTCCCGTGCCGCCGAATGACAAGGGCATCAAGGGCGATTGGATCATGCTCGGCGAAGAGGGCACGGACGACGACGGCGACGGCCGCGCCAACGAGGACGATGTCGGCGGCTACGACATGAATCGCTCGGACCCTTCGATGTGGATGCCCGAGCACGTGCAAGGCGGCGCGGGGCCTTATCCCTTGTACTGGCCCGAAACGCGCTCGATCGCGGAGTTCCTGCTGACCAAGCCCAATCTCGCGGCACTGCAGTCGTTTCACAATGCCGGTGGGATGATCCTGCGCGGCCCTGGTGCGGAAGCCTTCGGCGAATACGCGCGCGAGGACCTGCGCGTGTATGACGAACTCGGTCGCGACGGCGAGCGCATGCTGCCCTTCTATCGCTACATGGTGATCTGGAAGGATCTTTACTCGGTCTTCGGCGGTTTCGCGACCTGGGGCTACGAAGGCCTCGGCGTGATCTCGTTCACCAACGAGTTGTGGAGCGACGCGCAACAATATCCCGATTCGTCGAAGGCCGGGATCGTGCCGGAGGGACGCAAGGGCGATCACTTCTTCAACGACGCGTTGATGATGGGATCGGGCTTCGTCGACTGGCATCCGTTCCAGCATCCGCTGTACGGCGCGGTCGAGATCGGCGGCTTCAAGAAGGACGTCGGACGCGTCCCGCCGACGTTCCTGATCGAAGAGATGGTGCATCGCAACGCGCTCTTCTGTCTGAAGCACGCCGAGTCGATGCCGATCGTGCGCGTCTTGAAAAGCGAAGTCAGCGACCTTGGCGGCGGGGTGCGCGCACTCGACGTGATCTTCGAGAACACGCGCGCCATTCCGACACGCACGGCGCGCGCGCAGAATTCGAAGATCGGCAAGCCGGATCTGTTCACGATCGAAGGCGCCGGAATCGAGGTGCTCGCGGGCGGCTTCCGCAACGACCGCTTCCGTCCCGAGCGCGTCGATCTGGCCGAACACGAGCCGGCGCGTCTGGTGTCGGAGCGCGGCATTTCCGGCCGCTCCGAGGTGCGCGTGCGCTGGTTCGTGCGCGGCTCAGGGACGGCCAAGGTCAGCTGGCAGGGCGAGAAAGCGCGCGCTGTTTCGGCGCAGGTCGAGCTGCGCTGAGGGAGGCTGCCTCGCATGGCTGTGCACGATTGGCGCCAGGGGCGAATCACGCACAACTACGCGGGGCAGCCACGCACCTGGGCATGACCGTAGCGTCACTCTTGGCGCCCGGCTGCCCGGCTGGCACGTCCCTAACCCACGCTAGGACCATTGGTTACTGCCGCAGGTTTAGCGCACAGGCAGGCGGCGCGGAGCCGGGTCTAATTCGCCGCTTGACCCGAAACTGGCGGTCACGCTCACAGCACAAAGTGCGAGGCTCGGCTATCCTTCATTGACTCCCAGAGCGCTCCCGGCCCCACCCCCGGGACTCAGGACCGGCCCGATTCTTTCGGGTCGGAAGCGCGGGAGCGAACCCCACACGCTCCATGTTCGGCGCGTGCACGCGAAGGAAAGCCCCATCTATGAAGTCGTCCCTGAAGCTCTTGGGAGCCGTGGCCGTTCTGGCCCTCTGCTCAAGCACTGCTCAAGCACAATTGATCATCTCCGAGGTTGTCGACGGCACACTCGCGGGCGGTACGCCCAAGTGGGTCGAGATCACGAACACCAGCGGTGCCCCCATCGACATGTCGCTGTACAGGATCGTTCACTACAACAACGGCAGCCTCGCGGGCGGCGGCAACGTCGCGCTGACGCCGGCGGGGATGCTACCCGCGGGAGCGTCCTGGGTCGTCACCTACGGCGGAGCGGCTGCTTCGGCTTCGTTCCTTACCGTCTACGGCGTCGCTGAAAATCAGAATTCGACCTACGGCGGCCACAACGGCGACGACGCGATCGCGCTCGAACTGATCGCCGGCGGCGGTCCGATCGACGTGTTCGGTGTCATCGGCTGCGACCCGATCACGACCGCTGGGACCTGTGGCATTCCGCCCGTGATTTCGGCCTGCGGCGGCGCGCCGAACACGCCCTGGGCCTACGAAGACGGCTACAACTATCGTTGCGGATTGATCGCGAGTGCCACCTTCAATCCGGCGGATTGGGTCCTGGGCGGCTCGGATTCGCTGGAAGATTGCACGCTTGGCGATCCGGGTCGCATCGCGTTGATGCTCGCGCTGACCACGCCCGGCGTGAAGCAAAACTGCAACCCGGTCCCGACGATCTACTGCACGGCGAAAACCAACTCGCTGGGTTGCTCCCCGGCTATCGGTTTCACGGGCAGCTCGAGCGCGACGGCCGGCAGCGGATTCACGCTGACGACGTCTGGCGTGATCAACAACAAGCCCGGCCTGTACCTCTACTCCAACTCCGGCCAGGCCGCGGTCGTGTTCCAAGGCGGGCTGCGCTGCGTCAACGTTCCGCTGAAGCGCGCGACGCCGATGAACTCAGGAGGCAATCCTCCGCCGAACGATTGTTCGGGTGTCTACAGCCTCGACTTCAACGCCTTCGCGGTCGGCGTGTTCGGCGGAACGCCGGCCCCGTACCTGATCGTTCCGGGCAGCGTGGTCGACGCCCAGTGCTGGGGCCGTGACAACGGCTTCGGGGCGCCCAACAACACGACGCTAT